>QIFJ01000015.1 GCA_003229755.1 Pseudomonadota bacterium | reverse complement strand
CGGTGAGCGTGGCCCGCGGTCTTGTGCCGGAGCTTCTCATCGGAGTGTCCACCCACTCCGCGGAACAAGCCCTCAGAGCCCAGGAAGAGGGCGCGGATTACGTGAATATCGGCCCAATATTTCCCACGAAGACTAAAGAGGGTGTGGACTACTTCCTGGGGCCGGATGCGGTCGTGCAGATCGGGAGTAAGGTGAATTTACCCTTTACGGTGATGGGAGGGATAAACAGTTCAAACATCGGCCAGGTCATTTCGCGAGGCGCCAGAAAGGTGGCCATGGTGACTGCCATCACCCAGGCGGAAGACGTTGCGGAGGCGGTAAAGCAGTTCAGAAAGGAGATCGCGGATTCACTGTGAGGCAGTCTTTCAAATTGGCTGCTCTTGTGTTATTGTCCCCGACTTCGTGTAAAATTGTAATTGCAGCGGCGAACCATACTTAATATCAGCCCCGATTTCTTAACATGTAATTATGGAGCGTGATCAGTCATGAGTACACAGCGAATAGCGGCTTTAGAAGGCCGCATAACAAAAGAAATGAAATATGTTGCAGCTCAGGAGGATCTGGAAGCAGATGAGGTCCTTTCGGCCCTGAAAAGCGGCGTGGCCGCCATCCCGGCTAACCCCGCGCACAAATCGTTAAAGCCCAGGGGCGTGGGCGGACCCTTCACGGTAAAGGTAAACGCCAACATCGGCACCAGCCTTGCCTGCTACGATCCGGAGCTGGAGCTTTTAAAGCTTGATGCTGCTATCGATGCCGGCGCGGATGCCATCATGGACCTTTCCACTGGCGGTGAGCTTGCTGAACTGCGAAGCGAGATTATCAAGCGCTCCACGGTGCCAGTGGGGACGGTGCCCATTTACGATGCGGCCGTAGAGGCGTACGTAAAACGGGGTGATCCGTCCATGCTCGATCCGGATGAGCTTTTCAAGGCTATCATCCACCATGCCGAGAACGGCGTTGATTTTGTAACCCTGCACTGCGGCGTAACCAGGTCAGCGGTTAAAACCGTCAGGTCCTCTGGCCGGATCACTCGTATTGTCAGCAGGGGCGGCTCCCTTCTGGCAGCCTGGATGGAGAGGGAGAACAAGGAAAATCCCCTGTACACAAGGTACGATGAGATCCTCGAGATCCTCCGGAAGCACGATGTCACCATCAGCCTTGGGGACGGACTGCGGCCCGGAAGCGGTGCAGACGCCACGGACCCGGCCCAGATAGAGGAGCTCGTTACCCTGGGCGAACTGACCTTGAGAGCCTGGGACGCAGGAGTGCAGGTGATGGTCGAGGGGCCGGGGCATATTCCTCTGCATCAGGTCCAGGCAAATGTGGTTCTCCAGAAGAAGCTCTGCCACGGCGCTCCATTCTACGTTCTGGGGCCGTTGGTTACAGATATCGGCGCGGGTTACGATCACATCACCGGAGCAATCGGAGGCGCTCTTGCCGGGATGGCAGGGGCCGATTTCCTCTGCTATGTAACTCCCGCCGAGCACCTTGCCCTTCCGGATGTCGATGACGTACGAAGGGGAGTGGTTGCCACACGCATCGCCGCGCACGCCGTGGACATCGCGAGAGGAAAAGAATCAGCTATAAACAGGGATCTTAAGATGTCCAAGGCCCGCGCCTCCCTTGACTGGCCGGGCCAGATCGAGCAGGCACTGGATCCTGTTGAGGTCAAAAAGAGGCTGGCGGACAGGAAGGATCTGGATGATGACGATTGCTCCATGTGCGGCAAGCTATGCGCGATGAAGGTTTTCAGTTGAAATATCAGGCTGGCCCAGTATTATAGACGACCGACAATAACTCTTTTAAGGAGGCCATAAATGTTCACGAATATCCTGCTACCCACCGACGGATTGAAGATCTGTGACGATGCTATCACAAACGGCATTGAGCTTGCCAAAGCCCTGGACGCCAAGGTGACGGGCGTTCATGTCACCAGGAAGCTTACGCCCCAGCAGATCTGAGGCACTGTGGGGGCCCCATGAGGCTGAAAAGGCCCAGGAGGCGATGGCCCATCTCGAGGAGCTGCACAAGGCTTCCGCGGACAAGTATCTGACGATGATCAAGACCAGGGCGGAGGATGCAGGCGTGGATTGTGAGATCATTTACCTGATGGGAGAATCGCCCCTGGATGGCATCATGAAGGTGGCAAAGGACAAGGGCTGTGACCTCATCTATATGGCTTCCCACAGCAGGAGCGGGATCGCGGGAGCCATCCTTGGAACGGTAACATCGAAGGTCCTGGCCCACTCCAATATCCCTGTTCTCGTACACAGGTGCGACTGATATACAGGAAAAAGCTGACTTTTCCTGGAACCATGATCTTTTGAATTATCAGAGGAGATAGATTAATGATCACGCAGATCAAGCATGAAGGTTTAAAGAGCTGGGTCGAGGAAGTGGCCGGGATGTGCCGGCCGGATGAGATCTATTTGTGTGATGGAACGAGGGAAGAGTACGACAGGCTTATGGCTCAGATGGTTGATGCCGGTGTGGCGATACCGTTAAAGGAGAGGTCTCACAGCTTCCTCTTCCGATCCGATCCAAGCGACGTTGCCAGGGTTGAGGATCGCACCTATGTCAGCACCACCTCCCGGGATGACGCTGGCCCTATAAACAACTGGATGGCTCCGGATGAGCTTAAAGGCACCATGAAAAAGCTCTACGACGGCTGCATGAAGGGGCGCACAATGTACGTTATCCCCTTTTCCATGGGGCCCATCGGCTCGCCCCTGGCAAAGATCGGCATACAGGTCACCGACAGCGCCTATGCGACCTGCAATATGCACCTGATGACCCGGGTAGGGGACAAGGTGCTGGATGCCCTGGGTACGGACGGTGAGTTCATTCCCTGCCTTCACTCGATAGGAGCTCCTTTAGAGCAGGGGCAGGAAGACAGCGACTGGCCCTGCGCTCCCATGGAGGAAAAGTACATCAGCCATTTCCCGGAGGAGAATCTGATATGGTCCTACGGGTCCGGCTACGGCGGGAACGCCCTGCTCGGTAAAAAATGCCTCAGCCTTCGTCTGGCCTCTCCCATAGCCAAGCGCGAGGGGTGGCTCGCCGAGCACATGCTAATCGTTCGGCTGACGAACCCGGAGGGCCGGCAGTATCATATTGCGGGTGCTTTCCCTTCAGCCTGCGGAAAGACTAACCTTGCCATGATCCAGCCGACTATACCCGGCTGGAAAGCTGAGACCATCGGCGATGATATCGCCTGGATGCAGATACGACCCAACGGCCGCCTCCACGCCATCAACCCCGAAACGGGCTTTTTCGGCGTTGCTCCGGGTACATCTAACGGATCGAACCCGGTGGCTGTGGACATGCTGAAGGAGAACGCCATCTTCACGAACTGCGCTCTCACCGACAACGGAGACGTGTGGTGGGAGGAGATGGACGGTGATCCTCCGGCCCACGCGATAGACTGGAAGGGAAGGGACTGGACCCCGGGCACTGACGAGCCGGCGGCACACCCGAACGCCCGCTTCACGGCCCCTGCCGAGCAGTGTCCCAGCCTCAGCCCTGACTGGGAAGACCCTGAAGGGGTCCCTATAGACATTTTCATCTTCGGCGGACGCAGGGCGACGACCATACCCCTGGTCCATGAGGCCTACAACTGGGATCATGGTGTATTTTTGGGTGCTTCGGCCTCTTCCGAGATAACCGCAGCCATAATCGTCGAGAGTGGACTGGGACACGTGCGTCGCGATCCCTTTGCGATGAAACCGTTTTGCGGCTACAATATGGGTGACTACTTCCAGCACTGGTTCGAGATGGGTGACAGTATGGGGGAGAAGGCGCCCAGGATCTTCTACGTCAACTGGTTCCGCAAGGGTGATAATGACCGATGGCTATGGCCCGGTTTCGGTGACAACAGCCGTGTACTCAAGTGGATGTGCGACAGGGTGGATGGAAAGGTCGGGGCGAAGGAAACTCCCATAGGCCTTATGCCTGAGGACGGCGGGTTGGATTTGTCCGGCCTCTCAGTACCGAAAGAGGACATGGAAGAGCTCCTTGCGGTCGATCCAAAGATGTGGTTGGCTGAACTGCCGGACATTGAAGCCTACTTCGAACAGTTCGGAAAACACTTACCCGACCGCCTCAGGGTCCAGCTTGTGGGCCTCAGGGAGAGGCTGAATAACTATTAAGAAGTGGGGTCAGGTCCTGCCTTCTTACCTTTTGTAAAACAACCTTCCATAAAAGGTAAGAAGGCAGGACCTGACCCCATATAGCTTTGCTGTTGGGCGGATTTTAAGGAAAAAAAGTTAAAAGAGGGCTCCTCCGGAAAGGAGGACCCTCTTTTTTTATTGACAAGAACATCGTTTTAATTTAAATAAGTGGTCTGACCATCAGGCCATCACCAAAGCAAGCTATAACTATTGTTAGAATGCTTATATAAAAGATGAGTACGTGGTGATAATTAATTGGTCTGACCATCATACCTGGCTATTGTAACACGGTGGTCTGACCATCGCACTGGCAGGTTTCTCGAGACGAATGGCTAAAATCAGACAGAGAGCGGAGAAAAAGGAAGAGATCTCCCTGAGAGTCACCAAGGCTTTCATAGAGGATGAGGGCAAAGGCGTCGTTCGACTGGATGCCGATCATCTGGAAGGCTTAAGGGCGGTTCCCGGAGATGTTCTTCTTATATCGGGACGTGGCTCCACGGTTGCCCGAGCTGGACAGACAACCACCGAATATTCCGGGCAGGACCTGATCCAGATGGATGGCATTACCAGGGATAACGCCAAGGTCTCTGTAGACGAATGGTGTACGGTTCAGAAAGTTTCATTCCAGCAGGCCGACAGCATACTCCTTACACCGCTGGAGGGTTCATCCCTCATCCCGAAAGATTCCGAGATCCCCCACATCACCAAACTGCTCGCAGGTCTTCACATTGTAATAGGCGACAAGGTACAGCTCGTCCTCTATGGTACCCGGCCGCAGTTCTACTTTGTAGACGGCGCCAGCCCTCGGGGTGTGCTCCGCATAACACCAAACACTAAGATCCGGTTCAAGGCGGCCGATGTCACCCACGAGAAGACCACACGGGTCTCTTATGAGGATATCGGGGGCCTGGAAGAGGAGCTCAGCCTTGTAAGGGAGATGATAGAGCTTCCATTAAAATTCCCCGATCTTTTTACCACCCTGGGCATAGATCCTCCCCAGGGTGTTCTTTTGTCCGGACCGCCAGGAACAGGCAAGACCCTACTTGCAAGGACCATATCCAACGAGGTCAGAGCCCATTTCATACACGTCAACGGTCCGGAGGTGATCCACAAGTTCTACGGAGAGAGCGAGGCCAAGCTCAGAGAGGTTTTCGAAGAGGCCCGCAGGAACGCGCCGAGCATTATCTTTCTGGATGAGATCGACGCTCTTGCTCCCAGGAGGGCCCAGGTTCTGGGAGATGTGGAAAAAAGAGTGGTCGCCCAGCTGCTTGCCCTCATGGATGGACTGGTTTCCAGGGGAGAGGTTGTGATCATTGGCGCCACAAACATGCCCGAACTGGTGGATCCGGCCCTTAGAAGGCCAGGGCGTTTTGACCGTGAGATCACAATAGGAGTACCGAACCGGGCCGGGCGCCTCCAGATACTCAAGATCCACTCCCGTAAGATGCCCCTGGCGGCAGACGTTGATCTTGACCGCCTCGCCGAGATAACACACGGGTACGTCGGAGCCGACATAGCGGCCCTGTGCAAGGAAGCCGGTATGGTTACCCTGCGCAGGATACTTCCTGAGATCAAATTCGAGCTTGACGAAAAGCCCAAGCTGCCTGAAGGAGCCCAGATCGTGGTTACGCGCGAAGATTTCCTGGACGCCTTCAAAGGGGTCGTGCCCACCTCTACGCGCGAGTTTCTCAGCGAGAGGCCCCGCGTCAATTTCAGCGACGTGGGCGGGCTGGATGAGATAAAGCGCAACATAAAATCTATCGTGGAGCTGCCCCTGCGGGGTATGGCCACTTTTTCTAACTCTCGGCTGGGGCCCCCGAAGGGCATCATGTTCTCGGGACCATCGGGGACGGGAAAGACCCTGCTTGCAAAGGCCCTGGCAGGTGAGATGGGTTTGACCCTCTTCACAGTGGACCCGCCCACTTTGCTGTCAAAATGGGTAGGGGAGTCTGAAAAGGGCCTGCGAGAGGTGTTCAAGAGGGCCAAACAGGCGTCACCGTGCATTATGTTCTTCGACGAGATAGAGGCCATCGCCACCGCCCGATCAGCTGAATACTCCAGCGACGTCTCCCAGCGTATTGTCAGCCAGCTCTTCAGGGAACTGGATGAGCTCCACAGTTCTTTAGGAGTAATAGTTGTGGCCGCTACCAATCGGATAGATCTGGTGGAGCCGGCCCTGCTCAGGGCGGGACGCTTCGATTATATAATAGAATTTCCTCTTCCCCAGAGAGGCGAGAGGGAGGAGATCTTTCAGACTTATATACAGTCACTTCCCTTTCAGGCCGATGTGGATCTGGGGAATCTGGCGGTTACAAGCGAGGGATGGACAGGAGCCGATATTGAGGCTCTGTGCAAAAGGGCCGTTATGCTGGCGTTAGAAGAGTTTCTTGGGAATGGCCAGGAATCGGATATTTCCGGCTGCGTGGTCACATCCAAACACTTCGAGGATGCTGCAGCGCAGCACACGATCTCATCAGCTGATTCCTCTCAAGTTAAGCACTAGCTCCGTACCGCGGATACGGTGGGGTAGGCGATGATGTTCAAGCCGGTTAAAAAAACGAAGGTATACGAGGAGATAGTCACTAAGGTGAAGGAGATGGTGGACCAGGGCAGGCTTAAATCAGGGGATCAGCTTCCCTCGGAAAGAGAGCTTTCAGAGGTTTTCAAGGTGAGCAGGTCCTCGGTCAGGGAAGCAGTGCGCTCCCTCGAGAGCCAGGGACTTATAGAGAGCCGGCAAGGAGACGGTACCTATATTGCCCGCCAGCCCATCGAGGATCTGGTGGACCCTTTAGCTTCCGTGATCTTCACCGAAAAGGACGGTCAGATGGAGCTTTTCGAGATGAGGCGCCTTATTGAGCCCCAACTAGCAAGCCTGGCCGCGGAGCGGGCGACACCGGAAGAGATCGAGGAACTGGAGGAGATCCTCAATATCCAGGAGGAGAAGATAAGCAGCGGTGAAATGGGTACGAATGTGGACAAGGCTTTTCACGACAAGCTTGCCGTGGCTACAAAGAACGCCATTCTTATACGCATTATGGATACCGTTATGGATTCTCTTACCGAGAGCCGGGAAAAGTCCCTCCAGATCGAGGGACGGCCGGAAAAATCCCTTGTGCGGCACAGGGAGATATTGAGAGCGATCAAATCAGGCGATAAGGAGCTCGCCGAGACGTTGATGCGCGAGCACCTGGAGGATATAGAGACTGGTCTGTTTACAGTAAAGGAAAGGAGGAATCGGGAAGATCAGGCCAGAAAGGGGGGAGATAGCTAAACCAATTTTTTGTGAGGAATGAGAAAATGATATTTTTCGCTTTTTACGACACGATCAAGATCGGTACTCTTGTGTGCAACAAAGGAGGTAATAATTATGGCCGATGTATATGAAGTAACTATTTGGGCCCGCGGAGTGCTCCAGGACATGGAGGGACGGCACCTGTCACTCCTCCTGGCTAATTCAGCGGACAAGGACGGCAAGTTCGTTCAGGCGTGGGATAACTATGCTGACCTGCCGGACAGAGTTGGGGTTCCTCTGCGAAAGTATGCCCGCATCAGCGATGAAGAGATCGAGATGCGATATGAATATGAGAACGATAATCCCCAGCTGTCCATCGTAATGGACGACACAATTGTAAAAGGGATAGATATCCTGAACGGCATGGAAAAAGGCGGAGCCCTGGTGGTCAATACCACGAGGTCCCCGGAAGAGATCCTCAAGTTCATCCCTAACAGCGATCTTCTGAGGACGGTCGTTTGTGTGGATGCTACCGGCATAGCCGGGGCCTGCACCATGGAAGATATTGATTTCATGGGATCTGAAGGTGGCGTGGAAGCCGCGGAGGTTGGAACAGGCATGTCCGCGCCGTTAGTTGGCGCAGCAGCCAAGGCCACAGAGAGGCTGACACTGGACAGTCTCGTAGCGGTCACTGCCAATAAAGAAGGTGTTAAAGAGGGCTATGAGAAAGCTGTTGTAAAGTCCCTCTAAAACAAGAAGGAGACGATCATGAGCAAAAAGAAATATTGCGAAAAGTTTAATGTTCCTGAGCACCTGCAGGTACCACTGGGTGCATGCATTCCGGCGCCCGTCAAGGAACAGAAAGCTATGATAACCGGTAACTGGCGAACTGAGCGCCCGATCATTGACCACGAGAAGTGCAACCTCTGCCTGAACTGCTTCATCTATTGCCCTGACTCTTCCTGGCACCTGGATGAAGAGGAAGAGAGAATGGTCTGGAACGCTGATTACTGCAAGGGCTGTCTCGTGTGTGTTTCAGAGTGCGAAGTGGATGCCCTCAGTACGGAAAATGAACTGAACTTCAAGGGCGGTGTGGTACGCCTGGACAAACCATATTAGCAGGAGGTACTTAAAATGGCGAAAGAAATGTTTTTGGCCGGCTGTTCCGCCGCAGCATATGGCGCAGCGCTGGCGAGAGTTGAAGTTATCTCTTCTTACCCGATTCGCCCATACACAGGCATCATGATGGAGCTTTCCAAGTTAGTAGCCAACGGTGATCTCGACGCGGAGTTCGTACATGGTGAGGGTGAGCATGCCCAGGTATCGATCGCTTACGGGGCCGCGGCCGCCGGAGCGAGGGCATACACAGGTAGCTCGGGTGTTGGTGTAGCCTATGCGATGGAGTGTTACTCCCCTGCCGCGGGCGGAAGACTGCCCTGCCAGATGGCCATCGCTGACCGTGCCCTTGATCCGCCCGGAGACTTCGGGTCCGAGCACACGGATGTTATGGGCTGCCGTGACCAGGGATGGATAATGGGATGGGCGGAAACGCCCCAGGAAGTTCTCGACAACACGATCATCTACTACAGGATAGGCGAGGACCCAAGGGTTCTGCTCCCGCAGTTCTGCTGCCAGGATGGTTATTTCGTTTCACACATCCCGGGCAAGGTTGTAATGCCGGAGCAGTCCCAGGTGGATGAGTTCCTGCCCCCCTACAAACACCCCCATACCCTTGATCCCAACAAGCCGATCTCGCATGGTCCTCAGATCTATCCGGACCAGGGCCCGGCCATCGACCTCCAGAGAGCGCAGGCATTCCTGGACGTACCGGCGGTCATAGAAGAGATCATTGGAGACTTTAACAGGATCTTCGGGCGGGACTACAGCCCCTTCCTGGATGAGTACAGAACTGACGACGCCGATTTTGTTTTCTTTATTCAGGGCGGCCACGCAAGGACAGCCCGCTATGCCGTCGACCATCTACGGGAAAAGGGCGTTAAGGCCGGTATGGTGAAGCTCAGGTTCATGAGGCCCTTCCCCACTGAGGCAATCGCTGAGAGCCTGTCCAAGTTCAAGGCTGTCGGCTGCATCGAGACGAGCACATCCTACGGCGGCGCCATGAAGGGCGGGAACCTTATCCACGAGGTAAGAGCTGCCCTGTACGATGTGGACAATCCCCCGGCGGTAACCTCCTTCATGGCAGGTCTTGGAGGAGAAGTTGTCAGCCTGGAGGAGTTCTACAACATGGGTAAAGTTTTAGCTGAGGCGGCCAGGACAGGCAAGGTCGAACAGTATGTCTACTGGGTAAACTTCGATCATGGAGTCTAACCCGTCTGTTAACTCTTTAGCCTGTCAGTCCGCATAAAGAGACTGATAAGTGAAAAAGGAGAATATATAATGGCGAAAGCAGTTGAAACTCAGAATCTTGAGCGGGTCAAATCGGTCCGCAGGG
>QIFJ01000256.1 GCA_003229755.1 Pseudomonadota bacterium | reverse complement strand
GAAGGCGATCGAAAAGGGCGTTCATCCGGACCAGGGCCGCCTGGCCTGCTGCGAGGCCCTCAAGACCGACGGACTGTCACAGACGATCGAAGAATACGGCTTTAAAGGGCTCTTTCTGGGAATCCGCCGCGATGAGGAAGGCAGCAGGTCAAAAGAGAGGGTCTTCTCACCCCGGGACAAAAATTTCGAGTGGGCTTATAAAGACCAGCCACCGGAGCTGTGGGACCAGTTCAACACTACATTCGAGGAGGACACGCACATTCGCATTCATCCACTTCTCGGCTGGACGGAGATCAATATCTGGGAGTATATCAGCCGGGAGGGCTTCGATATCTGCCCCCTCTACTTTTCCCGCGACGGTAAGCGGTTCCGCTCACTGGGGTGCATGCCGTGCACCGGCCCCATCGATTCCACGGCCACGACGCCTGAAGAGATCATTGATGAATTGATAACTACTACAGACCCCGAACGGGCAGGCAGAGCGCAGGATCAGGAGAGCGCCTACGCCATGCAGAAGCTCAGGGCCAAGGGATATATGTAGTCGCTGCGGACATGCCGTCTGCCATTTCGAGATATATACAAAGCGGTGATGCAATGAATTTGAGCGAAACAGTAAAGATCGTTATCGTAGGCCACGTAGATCACGGGAAATCCACCCTTATCGGCCGCTTATTCTACGATACAGGATCCATCCCGGAAGTGCGAATTCGCGAAATAGAGGAAACCTGCGCCAGGCAGGGCCGCCCCTTCGAACTCGCTTACCTGATGGATGCCCTGGAAGAAGAGCGGGACCACAACGTCACGATTGACACCTGCCAGACTTTCTTTAAGACGGAAAAGCGGCCTTACGTTATCATCGACGCCCCGGGCCATGTTGAGTTTTTGAAAAACATGATCACTGGAGCTGCAAGCGCCGACGCGGCCATCCTGGTTCTTGACGGGATCGAGGGTGTCCGTGAGCAGACCCGCCGCCACGCCTATCTCCTTTCGCTGCTTGGCATCCGCCAGGTTATAGTGGCAGTCAACAAGCTCGATATGGCCGGATACGACCGTCGTATCTTCCAGGAAGCCGAGAACGCGATACGGAACTTTTTAAACCCACTGGGAGTGATCCCCTCCGAAGTAATACCCATCTCCGCCCGGGATGGTGAAAATGTTGCCGACCGCCTGGGAAAAACTCCCTGGTACAAAGGGCCTACCATTATCGAGGCCCTCGACACTTTTTCCCGCATCCATGAGGAAAGCAGGCTGCCCCTGCGCTTCCCGATCCAGGATGTATATAAATCGGAAGATAAACGCATCTACGTCGGCCGGGTAGAGACTGGTTCCCTGCGAGTGGACGACAGCGTGGTCTTCACACCCTCCGGCCGGGAGACCAGGATCAAGAGTATAGAAGTCTGGGGGAGCCCGGAGCAAAAAACCGCCGATACCGGCGAATGCATCGGCTTGACATTTACCGATGAAATATTCGTCGAACGCGGCGAGGTGATGTCGCATCCCGAGAGCCCTCCGCCATCCTGCCATGGATTGAAGGCGAGCGTGTTCTGGCTCGCAAACCACCCTTTCCATCGGGGGAAAACGTATCTTTTAAAGCTTGCCACAGCAGAGGTGGAAGCGACCTGTGTCGACATTGAAGAGCGCCTGGACTCTTCGACTCTTAACGTCACGGAGCGCCACGCCGATCTTCTCGAGACCACCGAAACCGGCAGGGTTGTCTTCTCCCTCAAAAACCCCATTCCTGCCGATCCGTACTCGGAGAACGCCCCGCTCGGCCGCTTTGTTATTGAAACTGCCGACGGCTTCATCGGCGGCGGCGGGATCGTACGGGAGGTAACCGGTGAGATGGGACAGGCTACTACACGTCTCATTCACCTCGACCGTAAGATCACCACAGAACCCGATGGAAACCTGGTGGATCTCACCAGGGAGCCCAGTTCCCTGGAGTTTACGGTCACTCCCTACTTTCTCGATACACTGGTGGCGGGAAACCGGATCCTGTTTAAATTGCGCGGTCCGAAACAGATCGAGCACGTGGCCCGCCTCGCCTATCAGCACCACCTTAATTTTACTTTCAGCCGGGAAGAGGACTCAATACGCCTTACCCTTTTCCGGGGAGAGGCTGAACGCCCCGTAGAAAAACTTGAAGGATTGGGCCTGTAGATCGTATTATCCGTAAGGGGGCAAACTCTATGAGATCAGCTGGAAAAAACAGTGGTACGGACAGTTTTCAGTATCCTGTCACCTTCGAGCTGCGTGGCAAAGAAGTAGTAGTTATCGGAGGAGGGCCTACCGCTGAACGCAAGGTCGAGGGGCTCATTAACGCCGGGGCCTCGGTGACTGTCGTGGCGCCACACGTAACAGGGCGCATCAGGGCTCTGGCAGCCGATGGCGCTGTGAGGTACGAACTCCGGCCCTATGCTCTCGGAGACATAGATGCAGCAGCGCTGGTCTTCGTGGCGGTCAGCGATACTGAACTTGCCGCCGAAGTGGCAAGGCATGCCCGAACCCTGGGGATCCCTGTGAACGTAGCGGACCGACCCGAACTATGCGACTTCGCGGTTCCGGCTGTCATAAAGCGCGGGCGTTTAAGTATTGCCGTCTCTACAGGTGGGGCGAGTCCCGCATGGGCTTCGAGGATTCGGCAGGAGTTGGAAGCCCTTATAGAACCGGAATATGAAAACCTCTTTGAAGCCCTGGCCCAGATCAGGAAACACCTGTTACAGACCATCGATGATCCCGGATACAGAAGGAAGCTCCTCCTTTCCCTGGCCGACCCTGCTAACCTCAAACTTGCTCGCACTTTTCGCGGCAAAGACCTCGCCGCCGCCATCCTGAACAGGGCGACAAGACAAATCTCGGGTGCAACATACGTGAAAACAGCAGGATCCTGCTGCGATCCCGCGATTGTAACCGGAAAGGTTTCTCTTGTGGGGGCCGGGCCCGGCGATCCTGATCTCATTACCGTCAGAGGCCTCAGGCTCCTTGATGAAGCCGATTCCGTATTCTACGACAGGTTGATCCCCCTTCAGCTTCTTGCCCGTGTCCGTGATGATGCAGAACTTTTCTATGTCGGCAAGGGACGGGGCTGGCAGTGTCTACCGCAGGAAAGGATCGCCGAGGAAATGGCCCACCGTGCCCTTTCGGGAAAACGAGTGGTCCGGTTAAAGGGGGGCGACCCCCTTCTATTTGCCCGCGGAGGCGAGGAGCTCTCGGCCTTAGCATGCCTTGATATTCCGGTGGAGGTAGTGCCCGGCGTAACCGCAGCTTTCGGGGCGGCGGCGTCTTCGAAACTTCCACTTACCCACAGGGGCATAAGCTCCTCGGTCACTTTCGTAACGGGCCACGGCGACCCCGAATCTGAAGATCCGGAGGTTGACTGGGCTGCCCTTGCCCGGACGCGCGGTACGCTGGTCGTTTACATGGGGTTAAAATATCTGGAATCAGTGTCGGCCGCGCTGATCCGCGGAGGGCTCAGTCCGTACACTCCATGCGCGGTCCTCCGCATGGCCACCACTCCGGAAGAAGAAAGTGTGACAGCGCCCCTGATCGGTATCGCAAGAGCAGTCAGGGCACGAGGTTTTCGTCCTCCCGCGTTGTTCATAGCAGGTGATGTGGTGAAACAGGCCGATTTCAGGATCGAGAATGTACTCTCCTCACCCGGGCTTTCGGTACCATGGGACCCGGCAGCAAACCCGACATACAGCAAGGAGATAATCAATGTCTCAGCTACAGCAGGAACCGGGCGCTAAGTCTGGTTCATCGACTGACGAAAACAGCATGCAGTTATCAATTGAATATATCAGGGAGCTGAGGATCCTCGGTGTATACCCTTCTGCCCACAGGGGGTACGTGATGATCCGTGTAAAAATTCCCGGCGGAATTCTTAGAGCGGAAAAAGCCCGCGGACTGAGTCTCATAGCGGACCGTTTCTCTACGGGAGAGTTGTACATTACCAACCGGATGAGCCTTCAGCTCCATCGCGTACCTCAAAACGACGCCATGGCGGTTTTAGAAGCACTTGAAGAGCTCGGAATGACCACAAGGGGCGCCTGCGGCGGTGCTGTTCGTGGAATATCCGTGAACACCCCCCTGGCGGAGGAGGCTCCGGTTCTGCGTCGTTTCGCCCTCCGTTTGCACGGATTCTTCTCCGGAAATCCAGATTTCGAGGGGCTGCCCAAGAAGATCAAGATCGGTTTGGAGGCGGGGTACGATAAGTCCCGGCACCTCGCCCAGGATATTGGATTGGTGTACGCGGGTCAGAGAACCGGCAAAAGCCTGTACGATATCTGGCTCGGCGGCGGGCTGGGACGAAAGCCCCATGAGGCGTTCCTGTATGCTGAAAAAGTGCCGGAAGACGAAGTCCTCTACCAGGCACAGGCTGTCGTGAACGTTTACAAAAGACATGTGAGAAGTAGAAGAAGGCTTAAGCTTCTCATAGAGGAAGAGGGTCCGGATGCGCTGTCTTATTACGTAAGGAAGGAAAGGGCGGCTTTACCCGTGGCTGACGAGAAACCCCGCCCTGAAGACGATGGACCATCCGAGTTCGAAGACTACATTAGCCTGTACTATTTCGCCGGCAGGCTGCCGGCGGACGAGCTGCGCAAGCTCGCTGACCTTTCCGAGCTTCACTGCGGCGGCACCATTATACTTATACCCGACCAGGGCGCGGCTCTACCAGTTTTAAAAAGTGATGAAAAACCCAGAGTCCTGCATGCGTTATCCGAAGCAGGTCTTGATGCTACAGGGGACAATGGCAGGATCAACACCCGAATATGCCCGGGCAGCCACGAATGCAGGGTAGGACTTTCCCCCACGCGAGAGGTGGCGGAAGCGGTTCTAGACGTCCTCGGACAACAGAAGAAAGGGTTCACCCTGGCCGTTTCCGGCTGCCGCAATTCCTGCACCCAGCCACAGTTAGCTGACCTCGGGATCGTCACGTTAAAACCGTTCCGCGACCAGAACGGCGATAGCATCCCCCGATTCACCCTTCTTCAACGAAACGGTTCCGGCTTCGGGAAAGCCGTTGTGGAAAATATCGGCCTGGAAGAACTGCTGGAAACCGTAAAGTCGGTAATATAACACCCTGCGCCTTGTACTCATCTTCAAACAGGTTAACACATGTTAATCTGTTTCCTGTAATGACGATGTGGAGTCCGGCTGTCCTATGGCCAGGGTCCAATTTCCAATGCTCCAATATCTAATGCTTTAATTTTCTGTTGCACTACTCCTGCCTTCTGCCTCCTGCCTGCTATCAGACACCTGCCCCGCCGCCTGGGTAGCAGGCTTAAGCTTCATCACACCCAGAGATTCACTGGTGTACAGCACCAGCCCGGCCCAGATAAAGCCGAAACTGATCATGTGAGCCATTGTAAATTTCTCGCCAAAGGCAAAAACTGCCCAGATAAAGTGTGCCGTGGGGACGATGTACTGCATTATCCCCAAGGTAGAAAGGCGCATGTGGCTGAGCGCAGCCCCGTAAAGAATGAGGGGTATGGAGGTCACAAGGCCGGCGAGGACAAGGAGCACATCGATCCTTGTATCTCCCGAAAGGAAATGCGCCCTACCATTACTGAACAGGTAAGCCATGTAGATGAGCATCAGGGGGCTCAACAGGATCATCTCCACGGCAAGACCTTTTACCGCAGGCACCTTTGCCGCTTTCCTCACCAATCCGTAGAGCCCGAAAGTAAAGGCCAGGATCAGGGAAACAACCGGCACTTTTCCCAGCATTACGGTCTGTATCGTAACCCCGACAGCAGCCAGGACGATACTGGCCCACTGTCTTTTTGTGAGCCTTTCGCGCAGGAACATGAAGCCTAAAAAAACACTGACCAGCGGGTTAATAAAGTATCCCAGGCTGCTCTCCAGCACATTGCCGGAGGCAACAGCTGTTATGAATGTAAACCAGTTTACGGAAATAAGCAGAGTGGTCAGGACAAGAACCGCCAGGGCCCGCCGGTCCCGCAGTGTGGCCGCAAACTGTTTGCCCTTCCCGTTGACGGCAATAAACAGGAGGAGGAAAACCGCCGACCAGATAATACGGTGGGCCACTATCTCGGACGCCGGTACTGAAGATATGGCTTTAAAGTACAGGGGGAACCCCCCCCATATGAAATATGCGGACAGCCCCAGCGCAGATCCCTTTTGACCCTCGGTCAACCCACTGGTCATGTCGTTGATGTTCCCGGTCATCGCAGCATCATACAATATCGCAGTTGTAAGTTGTAAGTTGTAAGTTGTTGGTATTCAGAACATAGACATTGGGCCTTGGACCCTGGCCGTAGGCCGGCCGGACTCCACGCCTAAGCGTGGCCGATAGCATTAACAATCTCGTCGAGTTTGGACAGGAACCGGGAGCGGCTTCTTTTATCCATGGGAGGCGGCCCGCCAGTGATCTCACCTGCCTGGCGCAAGTGATCCTTTAAGGCTCGCATGGCCAGGGCGTCGCCGATTCCCGCTTCAGTGAACTCTTTTCCCCTGGTGCCAAGGACCCGGGCGCCGGATTCAATACAGCGCGCTGCCAACGGGATGTCGGCGGTGACAACAATGTCCCCGGAGCCGGCATGGTCGGCGATCCAGTCGTCAACCGCGTCAAAATCACCAGGAACCACCTGGAGCGTTACCCGCTCGTTATGGGGCGTTCTCATCCAGCTGTTGGCAACCACACACACATCTACGGAGTAGCGATCGGCTACTTTGTACGTCTCTTCCTTGACGGGACATGCATCAGCGTCGATGTAGATCACTGTAAAAATCTCCCTGATACGGTTTGGGAATAATGGGCTCAGACCTTACTCACCCCGGGCCAGTTCGAACCGGCAGCTTCAGCAAGGCGATCTGCCAGCTTGGCAGCGATCCGTACAGGCAGATCCCCGGTTTTCCTGAACCGAAATTCCAGCACCCTCATTTTGAATACCTTATTTTCAATGATGGTTATGTCGCGCCACGGCACGAACAACGGCGGGTGTCCGAAACGGAAAAGGAAAAACAAAGAAAGGTAAAGTCCCCTGCCGTCCGCTCCGACATTTGCGCTTCCCTTATATCCCATTCCCTTTCGTGTGGTGATGGTCTGGAATCGCCATTTTCTTCCTGAAAAGCCGCCTACATCAGGGTACTGACCTGCCATTCTTGCCCAGCCGGTAAGCCGCGCAATAAGAAAAATTATCAATATCCATAAGACAATGAAGAAGATCGCGAATTCGTTGGGACCCAGGGACGGCAAGGAATACATGAGTGCAATTTATCTGTTTTTCCGGTGAAAGGGAACAACCTTCGGGTAAGTGCGTAAGGCGTAGTGCGAAGACGGAAGGAATGCAGTAACGAAGCAATCTGGTTAATCGTAACATGGGTCCTGGGACGTGGGCCTTGGAACTCCAGCCGATGACTGGCCGGTCTACCCTTAACCTTAAAAGCGGAACTTCAGACCGGCAGTCAGTGTATTAAGACCACCACTCTCAGCTACGAGACCATAGCCCGTGGAGCGGTGGTGCAGGCGGAAAACCATGGTCCAATCTGTGTCAGGCGGACCGAGAGCGAATTCGAGAAACCAATAGACAAGAAACTGCTGGCTTGAACTGTTGAGCACTAGCTCAACTTCGGGCACTTCTGCTGCCCAGGAAGGCCCAAGCCCGAACGCGATGCTCGTGTCAACGGTTTTATTCCAGGGAAATTTGTGCCAGCGTGCGGCCACCGGAAGGTTGAGCTCGAAGTGCTCCTGACCTCCATAATATTTAGCTACCTGTCCTTCGATCTCCAGAGTGAGGGCACCATCGTAAAAGCGTGCCATGGTCCATGCAAGCGCCCCTACCACGACATAGGTATCGACGAAATTGACATTCAAAGAAAGAGCTTCCATCCATGTTTCCTCGGTAACGCGGCCGCCATAGACAGTAAGGGCGTAGCCCTCGGCCCGAACCGTATCCGCCATGCCTGTGAGCAG
>QIFJ01000046.1 GCA_003229755.1 Pseudomonadota bacterium | reverse complement strand
GTGATGCCGTCCTGCTCTGTACAGGCGGTTATGTAAACGTATACTACCTCTCCACCAACGCCATGGGATGCAGCGTCACAGCCATATGGAAGGCCCACAGAAAAGGAGCCTACTTTGCTAACCCCTGCTATACGCAAATACACCCCACATGCATACCACAGTCAGGTGACTACCAGTCCAAACTCACCCTCATGTCCGAGTCCCTTAGAAACGACGGGAGATGCTGGGTTCCCAGGAACCACGGTGAGACGCGGCCGCCCAATGAGATTCCCGAAGAGGACAGGGACTACTATCTCGAGAGGAAATATCCGAGCTTCGGGAACCTCGCCCCCCGGGATATATCTTCCCGGGCGGCAAAAGAGCAATGCGACGATGAGAGGGGTGTCGGACCCGGCGGGCGTGGTGTATACCTTGATTTCCGTGATCCCATAAAGAGGCTTGGCGAGGATATGATCCGTGAAAGGTACGGCAACCTCTTCGAGATGTACGAACAGATCACAGCAGAGAACGGCTACAAGGTCCCTATGCGGATCTATCCTGCTCCTCACTACTCGATGGGTGGTCTTTGGGTGGATTACAACCTCATGAGCAATATTCCGGGACTCTTTGTGCTGGGCGAGGCCAATTATTCTGTGCACGGGGCGAACAGGCTGGGGGCAAGCGCCCTCATGCAGGGTCTTGCCGACGGTTATTTTGTAATTCCGTATACCATCTCCGGTTACCTTGACCAGACCACTCCAGGCATGCTTGCAGAAGAAAGCCCCGAGTGCTCTGTGTCCATCGAGGAAGTGAAGGCTGATGCTCAGAGACTGCTGGACGTTAACGGAAACCGGACAGTGACAGAATTCATGCGGGAACTGGGCGCACTGATGTGGGAAAACGCAGGTATGGTCCGAAGCAAAGATAGCCTTACCGGGGTCATTGAAAAGATTCCGGCCATACGGCAGGAGTTCTGGGATAATGTAAAAGTTACCGGTAACGGATCAGAGATAAACCAGCAGCTGGAGAATGCCGGTCGGGTTGCTGATTTTCTTGAGTTTGCAGAGCTTTTAAGCCGCGACGCTCTCCACAGGGAGGAGTCGTGCGGCGGCCACTTCAGAGTTGAGTATCAGACACCGGAGGGTGAGGCTACGCGTGACGACGAGAATTTCAGTTATTCTGCTGCCTGGGAATTTAAGGGTACAGGTAACGAGCCGGTGGTGCACAAGGAACAATTGAAGTTCGAGAATGTCGAACCAGCCGTAAGGAGTTACAAATAATGAGTCCTCAGAATGCTCACCGGACGATGACCCTTAAACTGATAGTCTGGCGTCAGGCCGGACCCGATGAACCAGGCCGGTTTGAAACCTATCTTGCGAGAGACATAACCGAACACCACTCCTTCCTGGAGATGCTCGATGTGGTGAATGAGGATCTTATTAAAGAGGACAGGGAGCCGATAGTATTCGACCACGACTGCCGGGAGGGGATCTGCGGAACCTGTTCGCAGGTGATCAACGGGGTTCCTCATGGGGGCCAGGAGAGGACTACGGTCTGTCAGTTACACATGCGAAAATTCAGCGACGGTGACACGATCTACATTGAACCGTGGAAGGCAAAGGCTTTCCCGATCCTGAAAGACGTCATGGTTGACCGCAGCGCACTTGAAAGGATAATCGAGGCCGGCGGTTACGTTTCCGTAAGAACGGGAGCGGCACCCGACGGTAATTCCATACTCATTTCCAAAGAGGATGCGGATTATGCCATGGACGCTGCCGAATGCATCGGCTGCGGGGCCTGCGCCGCGGCCTGTCCCAATGGAGCCGCTATGCTTTTCACAGGCGCCAAAGTTGCCCAGCTAGCGGCACTTCCCCAGGGAAAGGTGGAGGCAAAAGAACGCATTAATAACATGATCACTGCCATGGAAGAGTGCGGTTTCGGCGGCTGCACAAATCATTACGAATGCCAGGCAGCCTGCCCCAAGGGGATCGATGTCAAATTTATCGCGCGACTCAACCGGGAGTATCTGAAGGCACTTTTCTCATAGATTTGAATTCGATCCTGCTGTTTCAATTTTATACCGCCGCATGTTGTCTTATCGATAATGCAAATGAGAAAGCGATTAATATTAATAATTGCGGTTTTCCTGGTCGCCGCGTGGGTACGTCCCTCCCTGGGTTCTCCGGCGCTGTTCCTCGCAGCCAACAGGGGTGACGTGGAGAAAGTCAGAACCCTGCTCAGGCAGAATCCGGAAGATGCCATGGCCAGGAGCAGGGGCAGCTTTACACCCCTTCATCTGTCGGCCATCAACGGGCACTGGGAGGTTACCGAGCTTCTGATCGACAGTGGAGCCCCCATTGACGCAAGAAACCTCGACGGAGCAACGCCTCTCCTCAAGGCGGTTCAGGGACGGCACATAGAGGTTGTGGAGCTGTTGATAAAAAAGGGCGCCAACGTAAATATAAAGGATGATTCCGGAATAAGCCCTCTCCTGGCTGCCGAAATGAACGGCCAGAGGGATATCTCGGTGATGTTGGTAAATGCAGGCGCCGATGTGAAGGCAAGGACCGCGGGTGGTGCAACCCCTCTACACATGGCTGTTCGTGAGGACAGGGCATATTCCGAGCTGTTAATCATAAACGGCGCCGATGTTAACGCTGTGGACAACAGGGGCTGGACGCCTCTTCACGTCGCTGTCTCGGCAAACATGCCGGATGTAGTCAAACTTCTCCTTGCTTCGGGTGTAGATGCCTCCATCAGAAACAAGAACGATATGACTCCCCCGGATCTGGCCATCGAGAAGGGTTACAGTGAAATAGTGGAGTTGTTCAAGTAAATAATGTTTATCAGGATTGCTGTAATTTGGATGTTCTCCAAATTAGCTGGTGAGATCTCTATTCATTGACCGGGTTTTTGGGTGTAATCACTCGCCTTCGAACTAGGCTGAGGCAGGAATGTCAGGTAGTTGTGGATCCGATCCTGAAAGATACTGCTCCATGTAGTTGGAAAGAAGTGTCTGGGTACCGGTGTCGAGTTCGGTGAACTTTATACCCATTCCCGGTGGAGCGTTGGATGTTTTGTCAACAGAAGAGTAAATAACCTCCCCCCCAAGGTGAAATTTCTTCTTTAAACCCGGCAGTGTAAACATGAGGTCCAGGACCGTACCAGGGGGATGGACACTGTCCGTTTCAAGAAAAGCACCGCCCTCTCCGAAGTTGTAAGATGTAACACTGTAACTCGAGGCGGAACTCTTCAGTTGAAACGGGAGGTTTAAGGGTGATCTGATTTGTTCCCTCCCATTACCGGCGATGAGTCTTTCAACACTGTCATAAAGAGCCCTTGCAGTGATGGGTTTAATAAGATAATCACCACAGCCGCTTTCTAAAGCGGCCTTTTTTGCTTGCTCCCTGCTGTCTGAATGGATCATTATTATGGGAATATCAGAGGTAAGGGGATCGTTTGTGATTACAAGGCAGAGCTGCAGTTCACCGTTGTCGGCGAAGCCGTCCCCGAGGATGATCAGGTCGGGGATCTCACGACGTATCAATTCCATCCCGTCTCCCACGGAAGGTGCGAGTAACGGTCTGTACGAGAGTCGCGAGAGGAACTGCGCAAGAAACCGGCGATAGTATTTAAGAGGTTCGACAACGACTACGGTTTTCAACAAAAAGCTCTTTTCCTCGACGGTTCAATCAGACAATAACAGGTGCTGCAGGCAATACAAAATTCGATTACCGATCTTTGGACCGGGGGATCATATCTGGATTCACATACTCGCACATTACGGGGGAAATATCAAAATTAACGTTCATTTCGTTATGCGCGATGCGTAATTAGTGTAAACAGGCGTTGGGCAATGGGCTATGGGCCTACAAACAGCACCACAACTTTACTCTTCTTCTTCACGGCCACGCTTAGACGTGGAGTCCCGAGTCTCAAGTCCCAGGTCCAAGGTCATAATAACCCACCCCCACCTAACCTCCCCCCTCATCAGTCTTCGCTAAAGCTACGACTCGACAAGAGGGAGAGGGATTTATGTCAAATCACCGTGTTCAAGGCTCTTATCTCTTCAGATGAACCCCAAGTCCTGTTCTTTTCTGCGGCCCCCAGGCTGTCCTGAGCCTGCCGAAGGGCGGTACGCCCAGATGGGCGCCCAGCGCAACCCTGCGTTAAAGCTCTTATAGTTTTTCATTGCTCTAGTGCTCTGATTTCTAATGTTCAAAATCCAATTTCCAATCTCGAATCTAGAACAACCACATGTTGAAATTTACGACATACGGAGATATCTTTAGAGCTACCTGTGTAAATTACACATGAACTGGCAGTCTATTCCATTTCCAATCGAGAGGAGAAGATTCAATGTCGAAAACCGAAGATAATCTAAAGGAAGCATTTGCCGGCGAGTCCCAGGCTAACAGGAAGTATCTGGCATACGGGAAGAAGGCGGAAGAAGACGGGTTTTCACAGGTCGCCAGGCTTTTCAGGGCAGCGGCTTACGCGGAAACGGTCCATGCTCACAGCCATCTGGGGGCCTTAAGGGGTGTTGGAAGTACCGAGGATAACCTCAGGGATGCCATCAACGGCGAAACCCATGAATTCACAAACATGTATCCCCAGATGATACTTGATGCGGAAGGCGAAGGGGAAAGTACAGCGCTGAAAAGCTTTGCCTACGCCAATGCAGTAGAAAAGATCCATGCTGCACTGTACGAAAAGGCTCTGGCCCAGATCGGAAGCAATGAGGATGTAGACTATTACGTCTGTGATATCTGCGGCAACACAGTAGAGAGTGTGGCTCCTGACAAGTGCGAGATCTGCGGAGCGGGGAAGAAAGCGTTCGCAAAAGTGGATTGATCCCCTTTTCCTTCTGAATTAATGGACCTTTTAAGCATTAACAGGACAATGCTCCATGAATTTGCCGGAATCAGTTTCGGACAACCGGTGAAGTACGTATACAATCCGCTGGTCTATGCGGCAGGGCCGGCCAGGCACTATTTAAAGAAATTCGGCATATCTCCAAGGGAAATTGTTCTGGTTGGAATGAACCCTGGACCGTGGGGAATGGCCCAGACCGGTGTCCCCTTCGGAGAAGTGAACATGGTCAGGAACTGGATGGGCATTAACGGATATGTCGGGAAACCGGAAACCGAACATTCAAAAAGACCGGTGACGGGGTTTGATTGTACCCGCAGTGAAGTCAGCGGAAAGCGTCTGTGGGGGTGGGCGAGGGAACGGTACGGTAAAGCAGAGATCTTTTTTGACCGTTATTTTGTGGCGAACTACTGTCCCCTGATCTTTTTTGATGAAGCGGGAAGCAACATAACCCCGGACAAGCTGCCTGTCCGAAGCAAAAAGGAGCTTTTTGCCGTGTGCGACAGGGCCCTTGAGCGTACTGTAAGATATATGGGGCCATCATACGTGATCGGAATCGGAGTATTTGCTCACAGCAGGTGCGTAGAATCGCTTTCGAGCCTGGATGTGGAGACAGGGCGAATAAGCCATCCCAGCCCCGCCAATCCTGCAGCCAACAGGGGTTGGGCTGACCTAGTGGAAAAGGAACTATCAGATATGGGGATAGTACCCTGAATAGAGCCAGTTGATAGAAAAGGAACTATCTCCAAATTAGTTGGTGGCTAATTCAAAGTTGTTTTTTGTTTCAGTTCAATAAAATCAAGGGGTTATAGCAATCGCTATAACCCCTTTTTCTTTTACCGAGGGTCTCAGCCATATTCAGGTGTAAGTTACAGTCGCCTGGCCGGTACCGGCTGCCTCCAATATGGCATTGAAGGTAGCGCTGGGACGCATGCCCTTTGACGTCAGTTCGGGATCGGGATGATAGTAGCCGCCGATGTCCTGGGGAGGCCCCTGTACACCGATGAGCTCATCAACGATCCTGGTTTCGTTATCCGCAAGTTCCTGCGCCAGCTTCGCAAAGCGTGTCTTGAGGTCCTCGTCCTCGGCCTGCCCGGCGATCGCCCGCGCCCAGTAAAGGGCGAAGTAGAAGTGGCTTCCGCGGTTATCAATCCCGCCGAGCTTCCGAGTGGGCGACTTGTTGTTTTCCAGGAACGCGGCGTTCGCCTGGTCAAGGGACTTGGCCAAGGCTTTGGCTTTCTCATTGCCGGTGACATTGCCCAGGTGTCTCAACGATTCCGCCAGGGCGAGGAATTCGCCGATGGAATCCCACCTGAGATAATTTTCCGCAAGAAACTGCTGGATATGCTTGGGCGCGGACCCGCCGGCCCCGGTCTCGAAGAGGCCGCCTCCGTCCATAAGAGGCACGATAGAGAGCATCTTCGCGCTGGTGTTCAGCTCAAGGATCGGGAAGAGATCCGTGTTGTAGTCTCGAAGGACATTGCCTGTTACTGAAATGGTATCCTTCCCGTCTCTCATCCTCTCAACGGTAAATTGCGCCGCTTCGGCGACGGGCATGGTGTGGAACTCCAGGCCGTCCGTATCGTGATCCTTAAGGTATAGTTCTACCTTTTTTATGACCTGGGCATCGTGTGCCCTGTCCTTATCCAGCCAGAATACCGCCGGCACCCCGGTTGCCCGGGCTCTCGTTACAGCCAGTTTTACCCAGTCCTGTATGGGCGCGTCCTTGACGGTGCAGGAGCGCCAGATATCCCCTTCTTCCACTTCGTTTTCGAGGATCGTGTTCCCGGCAGCATCGACGATCCGAATAGTGCCCTTTCCGGGGGACTGGAATGTCTTGTCGTGTGAACCGTACTCTTCCGCTTTTTGCGCCATAAGGCCGACGTTGGGTACGGTTCCCATGGTCGTCGGATCATAGGCGCCATGTTTTTTGCAGTCTTCGACCACTACATTGTAAAGGCCCGAATAGCTCTGGTCCGGGATGACCGCCTTTGCATCGTAAGTCTTGCCGTCGGGACCCCACATTTTGCCTCCATCGCGTATCATGGGGGGCATGGATGCATCGATAATAATATCACTGGGTACATGCAGGTTCGTGATCCCTCTGTCCGAGTCCACCATGGCCATATCGGGGCGCTTCTTGTAGACCTCCTGGATGTCCGCCTCGATCTCGGTCCTATTCTCTTCGGGCAGCCTCTCTAACTTCGCATACAGATCGCCCAGGCCGTTGTTGAGATCGACACCGAGCTCCGCGATGGTATCGGCATGCTTTTCAATGGCCTCCCGGTAATAGACCTTGACACAGTGACCGAAGATGATCGGATCGGAGATCTTCATCATGGTGGCCTTCAGGTGGAGCGAGAAAAGCACATCCCTGGCTTTCGCATCTTCGATCTGCTCTTCGTAAAATTCAACGAGGGCTTTCTTGCTCATGAAGGTGGCGTCGATCACCTCACCGTCCTGAAGCGGCAGGCTCTCCTTAAGGACCGTTACCTGGCCGCTTTCATCGACAAACTCGATCCTTGCCTCCGTCCCCTCGGCCATGGTTGTCGATTTCTCATTGGAAAAGAAGTCCCCGCCGCTCATGGTCGACACGTGTGTCTTCGAATCGGGCTTCCATTCACGCATCCTGTGGGGATGGTTTTTCGCAAACTGTTTGACCGCATCCGCAGCCCTGCGGTCCGAGTTTCCTTCCCGCAAGACAGGGTTGACCGCGCTCCCGAGGACCTTGGCGTATCGTTCCTTGATCTCCTGCTCACTGTCGTTTTCCGGCTCCTCCGGGTAGTCCGGGATATCGTATCCCTGGTCCTGGAGTTCCTTGATCGTCGCGTAGAGCTGGGGTATGGACGCGCTGATGTTTGGCAGTTTTACGATGTTGGCCGCAGGCGTCAGAGAGAGTTCGCCGAGCGCTGTCAGCTCATCAGGAATTTTCTGCTCTTCGGTCAGGTTGTCGGGAAAGTTTGCGATAATCCTCCCGGCAAGAGAGATGTCCCTCAGCTCAACTTCGATACCCGACGCTTGTGTAAATGTCCTGATGATAGGGAGAAGGGAGTAAGTTGCCAGCATCGGGCCCTCGTCAGTTAAGGTCCAACTGATCTTTG
>QIFJ01000279.1 GCA_003229755.1 Pseudomonadota bacterium | reverse complement strand
CTTCTCCTCGCCCTCTGCCTCGCCGTGATGTTTTCCTGATACGAGGGCAGAGTACCTTATGTCTCCGGGAATATGTGTCCCCATCATAACGGGCAGGCCGCCTTTACCTTCAGGGCCGTGGCAGTTGACGCAGCTTCCGCCGATCCCGCGGAGCCAGTGCGGTCCGCCCTTGAACGGTATTAACTGCCCATCGGCGTCAATCCCGAGATAGTAGATGCGCTCCCCGTTGGATGCGTAGGATCCCTTATCGAACACTCCTCCTCCGCCCCATCCCGAGAAAGAGGCCATGTGCCGGCCGCCTGTGCGGGACAGATACAAACCGGCGATCCCGACAACCAGCAGGCCCAGCCCCAACCACAGGATCGTGCGGGATTTCTTGCCGGTCATCCGCCACTCTCCAGGATCTTCTTTCTCTCCTCGAACTCCTGCGTATCGATCTCACCTTTCGCGTAGCGTTCCTTGAGGATCTCCAGAGGATCACGTTCCCTGGATATGGTTTCTCCTCCAGGAGCGGCGGGCCCTCTGTGACCGGCAGTGAAATAGCGTATGATAAGGATGGTCCCGATAATTAATATTACCCAGAAAAAAATCATCACGATCATCCCTCCTAATCCCCACATTCCGTAACCCTGGTTCCCCCATCCCATCATAATTTCGTCCTCCTTGAAAGTGCTCCTCTCGTGCAGGTGCTGCTTTTAGAGAGTTTTCGAAAAACAAAGCTGAAAATAGTTCATGACCTGATATATGTAAGAATAACAAAAAATCAGTTTCATGACTTCAGGCAGGATTCCTTACTCGAGTATAGCTCCAACAGAAGGGTTGGCAACCCCCTGCTTAAGATCAGAGTGCATGATATGGGGGCTGACCAACAGTTCGAGGGTATGGGAGTATTGGGGAGTGGGAGCTGCTGGAAACCAGTAACAAGAAACTGCATCGAGGCGGGAATTACGTCTCGATGCTGTGAGTATTATCAATTTTTCCTTGTTTTTTAGTCATTATTGGGGTAGAAGATAGGTTGCCGAAGTTAATTTATGTTACTTCGGATTTTCACAGAAGTGCGGATGTTCGGCTTATTGAATATAAAGGGTCCGGGGCCACCGCCTCGGATCTTTTTTTCAGGTAAAGCCGTGCCGTGACGTACAGGCAGATCTTCAAGGAGGGGTTAGAAGATGGCAGAAGGAACAGTAAAGTGGTTCGATGAGAGAAAAGGATTCGGTTTTATTGCTCAGGAGGACGGCCCGGATGTTTTTGTGCATTTCTCTGTGATAGGGGGTGAGGGGTTCAAGACCCTGCAGGAGGGTCAGAAGGTAACATTTGAGATCACCGAAGGTCCGAAGGGGCTTCAGGCTACAAATGTTATCCCTGAGTAAGGCTGCTCTCTCATGTATTAAAGCCCCGGCTGTGCCGGGGCTTTTTTTTCGGTAAAATATAAGGGTTCATCTCCAATTTAGTTGGTGAAATTTCGGTAAAGTGCCATCATAAGGCCGGGCTTTTGGGTGTAATCACTCGCCTGCGCGTTGGGCTAGCTCCGCTTCATGATTCACCAAAATCCCGGCCAGCCTATGGCTGGGGTCCAACGCCCAATGTCCCCTTCGGCAAGCTCAGGGCAGGCAACGTCCAACGTGAATTAGTACAGTGAAAAGATTGCTTCGTCATCCCGCCTCCAGCGGGATTCCTCGCAATGACTTATTTGTTATCTTTATGTTTAACCCAAAACCCAATGCCTTACTCTGCGGTTCCCTGCGGTCAGGGCTACCTAGCCCTCCCAGCGGCCCCCTGCGTTACAAGCTTTTATCTGTTTAAGTAATCTCACCCCCACCTGACCTCCCCCCTCGAGGGGGAGGGATTTATCTTTTCAGATGAAACCTGAACTCCTCCCTGACAAAAGCTCCTTTGCGTGGGGCAGGTTACTTTTTCAGCGTTTTCCGTTAAATCCGTAGGCTTTTACGATTGTCAGACTCGCACCATCCGGGACAGCGGCCGAGTCAGATACTATTTCCAGCCTTTCAAAACGCTCTTTGAGTGAAGTTTTTTCATCCTCGAAGCTGCGGTAACTGACGAACAGCGCATTCTCGCCGATATGATCTTCCGGATCAAACCAGAACAGGTGGTTACGGCCGTGGACACTCCCTGATCCCAGTACGGTTACATCCGGTTGGCCTGTAGTATAGAAGGCGATGAGAGAGGAAAGGGCGTATGATTTCGTAAAGAGGAAGGCCGGCCCTTGAGTTTTGAGTTCCTCGAAGAACAGAGCTATTTCTTTTCCAGTCTCCTCCGGGGAGAACGCGATTTTTTTTAATTGAGATGCGTTGAATTTCTCTGGTCTTAATGGATAATTCCACTCTTCAGGTATAAACCGGATCGCGAAGGGCAGCGACAAAAGCGCGACTGTAGTAGCCCATGCAGTTACGGCGGTGAGGATAAAACGCGGGTTAATGCGGCTGTTTTTCAACAGATACCCGGAAAGAGCTACCGCAAGCATCGGGAATCCTACACCTGGCCAGTGGGCTCCCACCTTGTTGGTCAGGCTGACAGCCAGAAAGCCCGCCAGAGGCACCAGTGCGAAGAAGGCGGGTATATCGAAGGAATTTTCTCTCTTGACCCGCGAAGGAAAAAATATATAAAGGGCGGGGATAGCGAAGAACAGAACCACGGGGCTCATGGCCACAGCCTGGCCGATCACGTAATCCAGGGTGTTCGTTAAATTGATGCCTGGTGTTTTGAGACGGGCCGAGAAGTTGAACACGAAGGTGGCCCACCCGTTAGCAGCGTTCCAGACTAAAGCGGGCAGGAAAGAAACGCCGGTAACAGCTACGGCGACATACGGGCCGGGCCTGCGCAAATAGTGTCGGTGGGCCGGTGAAAGCAGCAGATATCCCGCAAAGGACGCAGGGAGTGCTGCACCGAGAAATTTGCTCATAACAGCTGCGCCCATACTTATTCCCAGGCCCCACCAGGCAATGTCGGAACCGTGCTCTACGGCCCTGTAGAAAAAGTACCCGCCTACGGCTCCTGCAAGTATCAGAGGTGTATCGGTGGAGTAGAGGATCCCGCTTACCTCGAGGAGGGGAATACCCATTGCCAGCAGGCCGGCAAGGGATGCGGTCTGCGCTGATCCGGATATCTCGAAGGTCATTTTCCGGATAACGATAAATACAGCCGACATGGCCAGGACGGCGGCAATCCTGACGCCTGCTACGGTACTGCCGAATATGGCGGTAGTTATTACAAGGATCCACCCTGCAAGGGGTGGGTGATCATAATAAGAGAGAGCTGGATGACGGGCCCATTCCCAGAAATAGGCTTCGTCACCTGTCAGGGGTACTTTCAGAGCGTAAATCAGGCGAATTACTGTTGTTATGCCTAATACGATCCAGAATGTACGCTTCCATTTATCGGCGCTTATATTGCCTTTATTTCCAGAGTCAACATTCATTGGGCGTATATTAGCGTATAAGTTGTTAGTTGCAAGTTCCAAGTTCCCCCTCGGCAAGCTCGGGGCGGGCAGGTTCCAAGTAACTTTTGACTGGTATATGCACGTTGGGCATTGGTCCTTGGGCTTTGGTCCCTGCAATCCCCTCCTTCCTTTTTCCTCATTCCTCCTCCCCGTTTTTCGCGCTCTGTATTTCAGAGGCGAAAAACCACTACTTTCATTTGCAGATTTGGCACCTTTGTGTTAGAAGAAATGTTAGTTCAGGTTCTTGTAACAGATTGTGGTCTGTGGAGGGACTGAAAATGGCGATGCGGAAAAAGATACTTGTGGTTGATGACTCTCCTTTTTTTCTAGAGCGCATGAAGGATCTTCTCCTTGGTATGAATTTCAGCGTCGTTACCTGCGATAATGGTCAAAAGGCTGTCAAGATCATAGTCAGGGATCATGATAATCTAGGCATGATAATAACTGATCTTCAGATGCCGGAAATGGACGGTTTCAAATTTCTCAAATGGCTGAAGGACCAGCCATACGCTGATGATATGCCCGTCCTGGTGCTGACAGGGGCCTATGACCTTACCGAAATAGTCGGGTCCTTGAATGAATACGGGGTGAGAGGTCTGCTGGACAAGGGCTCTCATCCGCATCACCTGATATCACGAATAAATACGATACTTTTTCCCGAAATAGTAAACAAACGAAAACACGAAAGAGTATCGGTGCACCTGCCTGTATCCTTTGAGTGCGAAAATGACACAAAAAGCGCTATTATCACAAACCTGAGCCTGGGCGGCTGTTTCCTCTTCTCAAAAGAACTGACTGATTCAGATGTTGAGATCACCATAAATGTGAAATTTCCCGACATCAATATCGAACTTTCCCTCAAAGGCAGAGTCGTCTGGAGCCTGGGAGGTAAGGATTGGCAGGGTAAACAACCTTCCCTGGAGGGTATGGGCGTGCACTGGGTTGATCTTACCTCCAACGACAAGCTAATACTTGAAAGCTATATTGGAGAGAAGCTCAAGGAGGAACGCCTCTACGATATGCTTCTACCGTAATGCGTAATGTGTAAAACAGGCTATAGGCTATAGGCTTTAGGCGGTAGGCTCCGGGCTAACAAACAGGACTACAACCTTATTCTTCCTCTCCCCCAGGTTTTCTTTGCGTTCTTTGCGTCAGGGCTTTTTCTATAGATAGTTCCCGGCGATGGACAGCCAGAGAGTATAAGTTATTATCGAAAGAGCCGTGCTGATCGTCACAGCAGCCGCTGCGAGGTCGCTGTCCCCTCCCATCTCCGTAGACATGACGTATGAAACAGTAGCTGAAGGGCTGCTGAGCAGTATTATTGAAGGAACAGCAAGCGCACGACTCACATCCAGAACTCGAAAAAGGATAAGACCTGTTAGCGGCAGGACGAGGAGTTTCAGTATCGAAGATATCCCCAATTGTACCGTCCTTCCGGAGGCTCCCGAGCGAAGGGAGCCTCCTATTATCAGAAGAGCCAGCGGAAGGGCCATATCAGCGACAATCTGAAGCGTTCTGTTGAGAAAACCCGGAAGGGTAATACCCCATCCGGACGATATCAGACCAAGAACAGTCCCGAGGATTATCGGGTTACCGAGAAATTTTCCCAGTGATTTTACCGTGAGTCTTTTTCCATCTCCCGGGATAAAAGTATAAATGGAGATAGACAGAATGTTCTGCATCAGGATCAGGAACCCTGCCAGCACGCTTGCCGCTACCCTGCCTCCAGGTCCAAGAGAGTAGAAGATAACAGCCAGGCCAATGTAGCCCAGGTTCCCATGGTAGGAGATCTGGGTGAAGGTTACTGCTCTTTTCCTGGGCATCTTCATTATAAATGCCACGACTATGGCGAGCAGCATAACAAGTCCCACGGCCAGAAGTGTCCCAGCCAGCTGCCGCATATCAAAACTCTCGGAGAATTTACCCCGGGAGATCTCGCTGAAAACCAGCAGGGGGATCGCGATATAGTAAACGAGCCTGTTGGCGGACAGAATAAAATTGTCCGGTAAAAACCCCAGTTTGCGTGAGAAGTATCCGAGCCCTATCACGAGGAATACAGGGGACAAGTTTTCGAGGACCTGGATCAATTTTTGTACCTTTTAGTAAGTGAGTGGTGATTAGTGGAAACAGGCTATTGGCTATAGGCGGTAGGCTATAGGTTTAACAAAACTATCAACTAACAACCAACAACTAAACTTCTAATATCTATTTTCCAATTTCCATTTTCCATACTAACACACAGGAACAAGGGGCGCTGTCACATTGACTTGACAATGAAATAATGGAAGTTAAACTTCCCAAGGCCGAAGAGGAAAAAACGAAAGAGATCAAGGTTGCAGTGAACTGATAACATACAGTCCACGCAAAAGGCCGCTGATGGGCGGCCTTTTTTTGTCTTTATTGTGTTGAATGCCTATAACGTGGCTCTTTTCACTCCCTTGAGTTATGATAATTTTCACCTCGCTTGCTCACATTAGGTGAGCTTAATCAGTTGTTAGTTGTTAGCTGTTGGTCAAGCGTGACTAATTCAGCGAATAACTTTCAACTTTCAACTAACAACTTACTACATCTAAACAAGATGAAGCAAACGGATCAAAAAAGAAACCCCGGCGGTCCTGCCGAAGACCGTTTCACCGAAGCTGCTATTATCAGGATGCGGGAAGAGATAGTGCTCTGCTCCGGGAACGAGGTTTTTTTCGCAGGCAGGACCGATGAAACAGGTCTTGTTGCTGAAGTCGAGCCTCTTGCCCGCGGGAATGAGGAAGCCGTACCGGCCATAATGGGAGCCGTCAGCTTCGCTGATGTTGTTATACACAACCATCCAACAGGCTTCCTTGTCCCATCGGATGCTGACGTGTCCATCGCCTCCAGGCTCGGAAGCGATGGAATTGGGAGTTACATCGTCGATAACGATATCCGGAGGGTCTATGCAGTTGTCGAACCGGCCAGAAAAGATGAAGAGTACGACCCGCTGGATCCGGACGAAATTTCGGATCTGCTCGGTCCGGATGGCCCTCTAGCCCGGGTCCATCCCCAATATGAAGTACGTCCATCTCAGTGCAGGATGGCATCCCAGGTAACCAGGATCCTGGAAGGAGAATCAGTAGGCGTCCTTGAAGCAGGTACCGGTACCGGGAAGAGCCTCGCCTACCTTATCCCAGCCGTTAAATGGGCTCTTTCGGGAAACCGGCGAGTTGTTGTTTCTACCAACACTATCAACCTTCAGGAACAGCACCTGATAAAGGACCTGCCCCTGGTTGAGGAGGTCCTCGGTGAACCGTTTTCGGCTGTACTGGTCAAGGGGAGGGGCAACTATCTCTGCCTCAGAAAGAGGGACCTTGTGGACACCGAAACGGGCGAGATACTTCTTGATTTTAACGATATGCAGGAGATGCGAAGTCTCCTGGACTGGAGTAGAATTACCCGTGAGGGAAGCCTCTCGGATCTTTCCTTTGTTCCGGCCGAATTGAACTGGAGCCTGATAAAATCCGAATCAGATTCATGTCTGAGAGCGCGGTGCACTCATTTCTCCACCTGCTTTTTCTACCGGATGCGCCGTGAGGCTGCCTCAGCTCAAATACTCCTTGCTAACCATCACATACTCTTTGCTGACCTTTCCTTCAGGAATGCCGGACAGGAATCATCCTCTATAATGCCCCGGTACGATGCTGTTATCCTCGACGAAGCTCATAACGTTGAAGATGTGGCTCTTTCATATTTCGACTCCAGTTTCGGAAGGTGGGGAACTACCGCTGCTATCGGCCGCCTGGTCAGCCGCAGACGATCCGAGCGCGGGCTTATTCCTTTCCTGCAAAAAAAGGTTCAGAGTTCCAGGTCTCTTTCGAAAAAACAGAAAAATGAACTGAATAAACTTACCTCAACAGTATTTGAAAGGATTCAGGGACAGAGGGTGACGTTGGAATCGGCCTTTGATGAGCTTGCTGAGCAGTTCATCCAGTGGCTGGGCAAAGATGAGGATGCCCGGGAAAACAGGTGGCGTATTACACCTGAAAGAAGAATAGATAAACAGTGGCGTGGGGCAGTTAAACTTCTGGGCGAGATGTCCGGACTTATCAGGGGGATCCTCACGCCGGTAAAGAAGCTTAACAGAGAACTGAGAAGCCTCATGGAAGAGGGTAATGAGGAACTGGCCGGGCAGTGGAGTGATATAGGGGCCGTGATACTGAGGCTTCAAACGTGTGTTGAGTTTATTAACCGGGTAATTGAAGGAGAAGAAGAGGATGAGGTCTTCTGGGTCCAGGTCAGGGCGAAAGGCAGGAGGTCCGTGAATCTGCACCTGACCCCCCTGGATGCCGCATCCATATTGGAGAACACCCTTTTTTCATCGGTCGGCCCCGTAGTTATGACCTCCGCGACACTTACCGTCGGTGGTTCCTTCGATTTCATGAGGCACAGACTTGGTATCGACCGGCTCGACAGGGACAGGACTACGGAAATGGCGTTTCCTTCCCCTTTCGATTTTAACAGCCAGATGAAGATAGCATTTCTGGATGGTATTCCCGACCCCGGCAGGCAGGGTTACGTTGCCGGACTGAGGGATGCTGTACGGGAAATAATAACCGCGTCTGATGGTAACTCTCTCGTACTTTTTACATCGTACAGGACCCTGGATGAAGTATTCGAGGGCTGCTGTGAAGATCTCTCTGACGTCAGTCGGGTCATGCTCAGACAGGGAGAGGCGCCCCGTACTGCGCTCCTGGAGCGGTTTCGGCACGATCCGGGCTCGGTTTTATTCGCAACGGACAGCTTCTGGGAAGGGGTTGATGTTGTGGGAGATTCTCTGAGGAACGTGATCATCGCCAGGCTGCCCTTTCCGGTGCCCACCGATCCTGTCACCGAGGCCCGCGGGGAAGCTCTTCAGAAAGCCGGCAGGGATCCATTCATGGAGGACTCAGTTCCCAGGGCTGTCATACGCCTGAGACAGGGGGTAGGGAGGCTGATCCGCCATCGCGATGACACCGGTTTTGTGGTTATTTGCGACGCGAGGATACTACGCCGATCCTACGGCAAGCTGTTCATCGATTCCCTCCCCCCAGGTGAGCAGATAATTGGTTCCACTGAAGAAATTGCGGCGAAAATGAGGGAGTTTTTTGCAAAGTGATGAGTAACGCGTAACGCGTGATGCGTAAAACAGGCTATAGGCTTAAAACAACCGATGTGCTGTGAGCTATGAGGTTTGTGTTTCGGTCAACATCTTTGAAGAATTGAGATTTTATGGACGTAGCCCATGGCCCAGAGCCTAACGCCCAGCGCCTATAACTTAATTTCCAATTTCGGTTCATCTCCCGATTAGTTGGTGGTCAATACATAATGCATGGGTTCCGGAAAAATAAACCCGAGTGATTACACCCAAAAGCCCGGCCCTATGAATACACTATACCGAAATCCTACCAACTAATTTGGAGATGAACCGAAATTAGACACCCGCCATTCAGGTCAAATGAAAGAATGTTCTAATATCTAATGCTCTAATGTTCTAAACCCAATTTCCAATTTCGAAACAATATACAATTGACATTTGACCCAAACAACGGTAGACAGAACCTGTCCACCCGCATTGCCGGGTGGATTCTTTTTCAGCCGGCGTCTTGCCGGGATAACCAGTCTGGTTCATATCTAAACGGAGGTTTCAAAAAAGTGTCCAGGCATCCAATGACACCCGAGGGGCTCGAGAAGCTCAGGGAGGAGCTGAAGAGGCTCAAATCAGTTGAACGTCCCAAGGTGATAGAAGAGATATCTGTCGCCAGGGATCACGGTGACATCTCGGAGAACGCCGAATACGAGGCGGCAAAGGAACGGCAGTCCTTCATCGAAAAGCGAATAAGAGACATCGAGGACAAGATCGCCAACGCCCAGGTAGTTGATCCTTCAAAGATGAGCACCGACAGGGTAGTGTTCGGTGTGATGGTGACAGTCCTTGACCTCGAATCTGATGAGGAGGTCTGCTACCAGATCGTGGGCGCAGATGAAGCCGATGTGGCAGAATGCAGGATCAGCGTAACCTCGCCAGTGGCCAGCTCTCTCATAGGCAAGCAGGTGGGCGATCTTGTTCAAGTTGTCATTCCCAGAGGAATGCGCGAGCTCCAGATCCTGGAAATATCTTTGCCGTAATCGGCGTGCCCCAGGTTCCAGTGATTCACCCCCACCTAACCTCCCCCCTCGAGGGGGAGGGATTTACGTTAAATCTCTTTTTAAAATCCAAACTCAGGTTTTCCTTTGCGTCTTTGCGAACTTTGCGTGAACCCAAACCTCCTCCCTTTTCCCTCTTTCCTCCTCCCTAGTAAAAGCGTCTTTGTGTGAGTCTCATGCTTCGACTTCGACGACGCACTTCGTCTGAAATCCAGTCTATGCCCATTACGATTCATCACCAGATACGGATTTCGGGTTGACAGTTCCCTGTTAACACAGGCAGAATCTGCTCAAATAATCAGCAGGATCGAAGCAGTCTGTTCAAATTATCGGCATATCCTTTGGCACTGGAGATATATTGTATCGTTTATTCCTTTTATTACGAGGGGTTAGGGCAGCCATTATTTAAGTGTTATTTTGGTATGAAGATTGCTCATAGGGAACCGCGAGAGGAGATTTAAATGAAGAAGGTAGAGGCTATTATCAAACCATTTAAACTCGAGGAGGTAAAAGACGCGCTCAACGCTCTGGGTATTCAGGGAATGACGGTCAGTGAGGTGAAAGGGTTCGGAAGGCAAAAGGGCCACACTGAATTGTACCGCGGAGCTGAATACATCGTCGATTTTCTGCCCAAGGTGAAGATCGAGGTTGTGGTAAAGGAGGAGATTCTGGACGATGTACTCGATGCGGTCGCTAAAGCTGCCAAAACGGGGAGGATCGGTGATGGTAAGATATTTGTTTTCCCGGTGGAGAGTGCTATTCGTATCCGGACGGGTGAGACAGGAGAAGATACGATCTGAGACATACTGCGGATAATCCCAAATCAATGGAGGCATGAAAAATGACACCAAAAGAAGTCCTGGAATTTGCGAAGAAAAACGAAGTAAAGATGGTGGATCTGAAATTTATGGATCTGCCTGGAACCTGGCAGCACTTTGGTGTGCCGGTGAGCCAGCTCGAAGAGGATTCATTTGAGGATGGATTTGGATTTGACGGTTCCAGTATTCGCGGTTGGCAGCCTATTCACGCCAGCGATATGCTGGTAGTACCGGATCCCGAAACAGCCATTATGGACCCCTTTGCATCGGTACCGACGCTGTCTCTTATCTGCAACATCGTCGATCCCATAACAAAGGAGTCATACTCCAGGGACCCGAGGTACGTTGCCCGAAAAGCGGAGAACTATTTAAAGTCTACAGGACTTGGTGACACGGCCTACTTCGGTCCTGAAGCTGAGTTCTTTATCCTGGACGACGTGCGGTTCGGACAGAACGCCAATTCAGCTTTCTACTCTGTTGACTCTGTGGAAGGATGGTGGAACAGCGGACGTGATGAGGACCCCAACCTGGGCTACAAACCCCGGCATGGTGGAGGATACTTCCCCTGTTCGCCCACTGACAGCACTGCAGCCATCAGGGTAGAGATGGTACTGGTCCTGGAATCTATCGGTATTGAGGTGGAGGCGGAGCACCACGAAGTGGCGACAGCGGGTCAGGCCGAGATAGACATGAAATTCGGACCCCTGGTTGAGATGTCCGATCAGCTGATGTGGTTCAAATACATTGTCAAGAACGTCGCTCGCAATAACGGCAAGACAGCTACCTTCATGCCCAAGCCCATCTTCGAGGACAACGGTTCCGGCATGCACACCCATGTGAGCATCTGGAAGGATGGAAAACCTCTGTTCGCTGGTGACCGTTACGGCGGGCTCAGTGAGATGGCGATGCACTTCATGGGCGGTATCCTCAAGCACGCCCCTTCTCTATGTGCTCTGACGAACCCCACGACTAACTCGTACCGCAGGCTGGTTCCAGGTTACGAGGCTCCCATCAACCTTGTCTATTCATCGAGGAACAGGAGCGCAGCCATCAGGATCCCTCTGTACTCGGCGAGCCCAAAGGCCAAGAGATTAGAGTTCAGGACACCGGATCCTACATGCAACAGTTACCTGGCGTTCTCAGCTATACTGATGGCGGGCCTGGACGGTGTGGAGAACCGCATAGACCCAGGCGAGCCAATGGATAAGAACATTTACGGTCTTCCGCCCGAGGAGTTGGTAAACATCCCCTCAGCTCCCGGATCACTGGAAGAAGCACTGGACAACCTGGAGGCGGATCACGAATTCCTGCTCAAAGGTGACGTCTTCACTCCAGACCTCATCCAGATGTGGCTGGAATACAAGAGGGAGAACGAGGTGGAAGCGATCAGGCTGAGGCCACACCCCTATGAGTTCGCCCTCTATTTTGATATCTGATCTTCCGAAAAAAAAGCCCCGTATATACGGGGCTTTTTTTCGGAAAGTTAAAAGTTAAAAGCTATAGAGACTGGTATTGGAGCATTGGAGATGAACCGATTTTACTACCTGGTTTTAATCAGCCCGTCCGGTGACGAAAAGGCCAATGAGCACCGCTGCGCTGACAGTTATTGCCGAGTCCGCGACATTGAATGCCGGCCAGTGGTAGGGGCCTGCGAAGAAATCGAGGAAATCAACGACCTCGCCGGTAACTGCGCGATCGTAAAGGTTACCGAAGGCGCCGGCGCTCAGGCCAACAAGGGAAAGACGAAAGGCTGTGGATTCAATCCTGCGAGCCTGCCGGTAGAGATAACCCAGTAAAACAATAGCAAATACGGATGCTCCGATGAAGAAGAGCCTTCTGGCCGGACTGTCCCAGCCTGACAGCATCCCGAAGGCTCCGCCGGCATTACGGACGTAGGTAAGATTGAAAAAGGAGGGAATCACCGGAATGGACTGATACAGGTCCATGTAATGGGGCACGATGACCTTGGTGATCCTGTCGGCGGCAAGGATCAGCAGGAAGAGAAAAAGATCACGCATCAATCCTCCCCCAGAGCCCTGTAGCACCGTTCACAGATCCCGGGATGGTCGTTGATAGTGCCCACTTCAGGAGTATACTTCCAGCAGCGTTCGCATTTACTGCCTTTGGCAGGGACAACGTTAACGGCGATACTCGATATCGTCTCATCGGTAACGGCGCCGGAGGGCGGTGCTCTGTCAGGGATCACCTCCACCTGTGAGCTGATGAAAAGATCCGCCAGCTCACTTCCGAACCCCTCCAGGAAGGAGACCATCTTTTCATCGGAGGTGTAGATCTCGATACCGGCCTCGAGGGAGTTCCCGATCTTCTTTTCCTGACGTTCCTCCTCCAGAGCTTTGGTGACCAGTTCCCGCACAGCAAACAGAGAGCTGTAGCGGTCTTCGATCCCGGTGTTTTCCCACTCCTTTACGGGAGAGGGGAACTCAGTGAGAAATACGCTCTGGGGCCTTTTGCCGGGTAAATGCTCTGAGACTTCTTCCGCGGTAAAAGAAAGTATTGGCGCCATAAGCCTGATGATCGCTTCGGCCAGATGATAGAAGACAGTCTGGGCGGACCTCCTGATCCTCGAGTTTTCAGGGGAAGCGTACATCCTGTCCTTGATAACATCGAGGTAGAAATTTGAAAGGTCCACGACACAGAAGTTGTGAAGTGTGTGGAATACGATGTGGTACTGGTAATTATCATAAGCCGCAAGTATCCTGCGAGTGATCCTTGAAAGCCTCAGTAGCGCCCACCTGTCAATGTCCTCCATCTCCTCTGTCGGAACAGAGTCTTTTTCCGGGTCGAAACCCCATAGATTTCCCGCAAGGTACCGGCAGGTATTTCTTATCCGCCTGTACGCTTCCGACACACGCTGCAGGATCTCAGCAGATATCCGGATATCCTCGCGGTAATCTTCCGCGGCTACCCAGAGCCTTACGATCTCAGCGCCGTAGCGGTCGATGATCTCCTGGGGAGAGATCACGTTTCCAAGGGATTTGGACATCTTTTTCCCGTTACCGTCCACCACGTATCCGTGGGTCAATACCTCTTTATAGGGGGCAAGACCCCTGGTTCCCACCGATGCCAGAAGGGAGCTGTGAAACCATCCCCTGTG
>QIFJ01000234.1 GCA_003229755.1 Pseudomonadota bacterium | reverse complement strand
GCCTACTCCGCCGTAAAGCGGGGAGGGCAGCCCCTGTACCGTCTTGCCAGGCAGGGTCAGACCGTAAAGGCCGATCCGAGAAAGGTGACGATTTACAGTATTGAAATGGATGGATGGGACCCGCCACGAGCGTCTTTGAAGGTTCAATGCTCCAAGGGAACCTACATGAGAACCCTGTGTCACGACATCGGGCGCGACCTGGAGGTCTTCGGCTGTATGGAATCACTCGTGAGAGTCAGAAGTGGAGCATTCCATATTGATGATACTATTGAACTGAATAAACTCCGTTCAGGGACAGCCCCTGAGAAATGGCTTCTGAATGCGGCATCTGGTCTATCTTTCCCTGAATTCGAGCCTGAAAACGCGGATCTTGCCGGGCTCCTTCAGGGCCGTCCCGTTTTCTGGTCCGGTGACCAGTTGGAGGGCATGGTTTCGGTTGTGAAAAACGGATTCCTTGTGGCGCTTGCCTCAGTGAGTGAGTCAGAGGGTAAAAAGGTCATAGAACCCAGGAGAATACTGGAACCGGATCTGATCAGCATGTAAATGACATTTTTCGCTTCCCGTGGAGTGAAAAGCCGCTCACGGGCTTTTCACGACAATAACAACAGACGAAAGAACTATTAAATAAAAACCATAAATGATATTGCTATAGATTGTCAGAAAGGAGGAACACCAGATCATGTCACTCAACATTGAAGTCAAGCGGGAGCTTATCGACGAGAACAGGCTGCATCCATCAGATACAGGATCTCCTGAAGTGCAGATAGCGCTTCTTACGAAGAGGATCCATGAGCTTACGGAGCATTTCAAAACCCACAAGAAGGACCATCATTCCCGAGTGGGTCTCTTAAAGATGGTTGGTCGCAGACGAAGGCTGCTTAACTACCTTAAGTCCGGGGATATTGAGAGGTACAGGGCTATTGTCAAAAAGCTGGGCCTCCGAAGGTAACGTCCATCTTTTCCACATCTACTATCGCATTTCAGGAGTTTTCTTATGAAACAGGTTAATATTGAATGGGGAGGACGTACAATTACGCTGGAGACCGGGGCTCTTGCCAGGCAGGCAAACGGAGCTGTTCTGGCAAGGTATGCGGATACCGTAGTTCTGGCTACGGCAGTGACGATGCCCGATCCAAGAGAGGGAGTAGATTTTCTACCCCTGACTGTCAACTATCAGGAAAAAACCTATGCCGCCGGGAAGATACCAGGCGGCTTTTTCAAACGTGAGGGGCGCCCTACGGAAAAGGATACACTTACGAGCCGCTTGATCGACAGATCGATCAGGCCTCTTTTTCCAAAGGGTTTTTCCTACGAGACTCAGATCATTATAAACATACTTTCCGTCGACAGGGAGAATGACCCGGATGTTATCGCTTTGATAGCGTCATCGGCTGCTCTGGCTGTATCGGATATTCCCTTCGACGAGATAATAGGCGCCGTCCGTATAGGGATGAAAGATGGGAATCACATCCTGAATCCCACGTTCGCCGAGCTTGAAGAGTGCAGGATAGATGTCCTGGTCGCCGGTACCAGGGACGCGATAACGATGGTTGAAGGGGAGGCGAAGGAAGTGAGCGAGGACGAAATGCTCGGAGCGCTCCAGTTCGCCCATGAACAGATTATCGCAATGGTCGATATGCAGGAGGAATTGAAGGCGGCAGCCGGCAAGGAAAAGTGGAATTATGAGCCTCCCTCCCATAATGAGGAACTCGAAACAACCATCAATAACTTTTGCCGCGATGAGATATCCGATGCACTCGGGCTCGTAGAAAAGAAAGAACGCAAAGAGCGCCTCAGGGAGATACGGGACCAGGCAGTTGCGGAGTACGGAGAGAAGGAGGGCACCGAGTCCCTGGCTCCGGATATCGATTCTATACTGAGAGATCTGGAAAAAGAGTTGATGCGAAGGCAGGTCCTCGATACCGAACAGCGCATCGACGGCAGAAAGCCCACGGAGGTTCGTGAAATAACCTGTCAGGTGGGAATCCTGCCCAGGACTCATGGTTCTGCCATCTTCACAAGAGGGGAGACCCAGGCGCTGGTTGTAACCACTCTGGGTACGGCTGAGGATGAGCAGAGAGTGGACGCTCTTGAGGCGGACTACAGACGGAAATTCATGTTCCACTATAATTTTCCACCCTTTAGCGTCGGTGAGGCCAGGTTCCTCAGGGGTCCCGCCAGGCGCGAGATCGGCCACGGTAACCTTGCTGCACGTGGTGTGAAGAGCCTGTTACCCTCGAAAGAGGACTTTCCATACACTATCCGTGTTGTTGCGGATGTGCTGGAATCCAACGGGTCGTCTTCCATGGCCTCAATATGCGGTGCAAGCCTGGCTCTTATGGATGCCGGCGTACCTGTTTCCGCCGCTGTTGCCGGTATTGCGATGGGCCTTATCTATACGCCCGAAAAGCATGTTGTCCTTTCCGATATCCTGGGAGCTGAAGACCACCTTGGTGACATGGACTTCAAGGTTGCCGGTACCAGAAAAGGCATTACGGCCCTCCAGATGGATATAAAGATAGAGGGTGTAAGCTCCGAGCTTATGTCCCGAGCCCTCCTTCAGGCCATGGAGGGCAGGATGTTTATCCTCGACAGGATGGATGCATACTTAAGTACCGCCAGACCTGATATTTCACAATATGCTCCAAGGCTTATAACCATTAAGGTTAAGCCGGACAAGATCCGCGAGATCATAGGTCCTGGCGGTAAGATCATTCGTCAGATTATCGAGGAGACCGGGGCAAAAGTGGAGGTGGAGGACGATGGAACGGTCGTTATCGCTTCAGTAGATGAAGACGCCGGAAAGAGGGCGCTGGAAATGATAGAGAGGATCATAGAGGAGCCCGAAATTGGCAAGATCTACAGAGGGCTCGTCAGAAAAGTAGTTGATTTCGGTGCCTTCGTTGAGGTTCTGCCTGGCACCGACGGCCTTGTCCACATCTCACAGCTCGCCGAGCACAGGGTCAACAAGGTCGAAGATGTTGTCAAAGAGGGTGATATGGTCGATGTCAAGGTTCTCGAAATTGGCAGGGATGGCAAGATCCGTTTGAGTAAAAAAGCGGCCGAGAGGGAGTTGAAGGAAGAAGAACATTCCGACACCCCCCGGTCCTGAATCCTCCATATGACCGCGAGATCATCTGTGGGTATTTTCAGAGAAGTTCTTAATAATGGACTCAGGGTAATTATTGAGCCCCTGAGCGATTTTTCGTCCATAAGCATCGGTCTGTGGGTTCTCACCGGTTCCAGAGATGAAGATCCGAATCTGGTGGGGATCAGTCATCTTATCGAGCACCTTGCCTTCAAAGGTACTCCAAGCAGGAGCGCGAAGCAGATCGCCCTGGAGATAGACTCCCTGGGAGGGACTCTCAACGCCTTTACCAGCAAGGAGTTCACCTCCTTTTACGCAAAAGTACTCGGTGATTCCCTTCCCAATGCCCTGAGTATTCTCTCTGACACAACAATGAACTCCCTGTTTCGTGATGAAGACATCAAGAGGGAGAGGGAGATAATCCTCCAGGAGATATCCATGGTGGAGGATGCTCCTGAGGATTTTGTTCACGATCTGCACACCAGGGAATTCTGGTCCGGCCACAGCCTCGGAAGACCTATTCTGGGAACCTCCGATTCACTCAAGACGATCAAGAGAAAGTCCATCCTCTCCTACCATAAGGAGCGATACTGCCCCGGTTCCATAATCATCACTGCCGCAGGTGCCCTGGATCCGGATAAGCTGCTTAAAGAGTTAGATATAACCTATGGCGGACTTGCAAAGGGCCGGTCTCCTGAGATCCGGAAAGCTCCCGAACCTACTCCCCGTATCAAGGTCGTGAACCGGGATCTTGAACAGGTCCACTTCTGTACAGGTTTCGAGGGGATCTCTGTGGGCGATGAAAGGCGTTACGCGCTGTTTCTCATGAATACCATCCTCGGAGCGGGTATGAGTTCCAGACTTTTTCAGAAGGTAAGGGAAGAGCACGGTCTCGCTTATTCGGTCTATAGTTACCCGTCTGCTTACCAGGATACGGGTATGCTTACCATATATTGCGGAACATCCATAGACGGGTTTCCAACGGCCCTGGATCTGGTCAGGCAGGAGTCTGAAAAGCTCAGAGAAAAGCCTGTCTCAATGGTGGAACTGGACGTTGCCAAAAGACAGCTTAAGGGCAACCTCCTTCTTGGTCTTGAAAGCACAAGCAACAGGATGAGCCAGCTCGCCCGGAATGAGATATACTATGGCCGGCACATCACGCCCGAACAGATCGTAGAGGGGATCGACAGGGTAACTGCCGGAGATATACGCGATCTCGCAGTGACAATTATCGATCCTGATCGGATGGCGCTTACTGTTATCGGGCCGGTGAATGAGGATGATCTCAATGCCGGCCTCGCGTAAGAAAAATACCCTGGTAGTTAAGTGCAAAGTTCTGCCTCACGGTGAAGGGATACCCCTGCCGTCCTATTCCACCGACCATGCAGCGGGCATGGATCTGGCAGCGGCAGTGACAGATAATATTGTGCTTGCGCCGGGCGAGAGAGTTCTGGTCCCCACCGGTATCCAGATTGCCGTGCCGGAGGGTTTTGAAGCGCAAATAAGGCCCCGGAGCGGCCTGGCCAGTGAAAGCGGTATTGTTCTTCCCAACAGCCCGGGGACGGTTGACCCTGACTACAGAGGTGAAGTCAAGGTCATACTCATGAATCTTGGCCAAAGCCCCTTTACTATAAAGAGGGGCATGAGGATCGCCCAGATGGTAATATCCCCGGTGGTGACCGGACTACTTGAAATAGTGGATGAACTACCCGAAACGGGCCGAGGCCATGGGGGGTTCGGACACACCGGAGTATGATGGAATATATTACCTTTAGTGTCCTTTCAAGCGGGAGCAAGGGTAATTCGACCTACATCGACGGCCCTGAGGGCGCTATTGTTATCGATGTCGGATTAAGCGCACGGGAGATCCTCCGGAGAACTGTCTCCGCTGGCGGAGAGCCGGGTCGTATCAGGGGGATACTTCTTACTCACGAGCATTCAGACCACCTGCGTGGGGTTGTGCCTCTCGCAAGGAAGCTCAAGATCCCCGTATATGGAACAGCATCCACGATCCTGGCCGCACAGCTCCCGGAGGATATTACAATAGTCAGCTTCGATTCGGGACGATCCTTTAACACGGCGGGCTTTTCCATTATGCCATTTGCTCTTCCCCACGATGCGGCCGATCCCGTGGGTTACATTGTGGAGATGGAAAATACCCGGATAGGCCTGGCAACCGATCTTGGCTACGGCACCATTCTTGTCAGAGACAGGCTGCGGAATTGCCGGGTGGTTATCCTGGAGTCGAACCACGACGAACAGATGCTTATTGATGGGCCCTATCCCTGGTTCCTTAAGCAGAGGGTCAACAGCCGCAGTGGGCACCTTTCCAATAAAGCATCTTCCGGGATACTGGACGATATTTTTCACGCCGGGCTTGAATCAGTTACACTTGCCCACCTCTCTGAGATCAATAACGAACCTGATCTCGCATTAGGGTCGGCTAAGGATATCCTTGGACTTAACGGCAGGAGTGTTAAACTGACAGCGGCATCGGCCCATGAACCGATGCCTCTTGCGCGCCTTGATCTCCGTTAGTAACCTGTCGGAGAACTTCATCAGGTTCCACGGGAGAAAGAAGGTTTTTTCTTGATACCCAGGTATACACGTTCTGAAATGGCAGCCATTTGGGAGCCGGAGAACCGATACAGTATATGGCTCCAGATAGAGATCCTGGCCTGCGAAGCCCTGAATAGACTGGGCAGGGTCCCTGATGACTCGCTGAAGATTATCAGTGAGAAGGCAGCATTCGACGTTGACAGGATAGATGAGATCGAACGTGAAGTAAAACACGACGTGATAGCCTTTCTGACCTCCGTTGCGGAAAAAGTTGGTCCCGATTCACGCTACATTCACCTGGGCATGACAAGCTCGGATGTGCTTGACACCTCCTTTGCTGTGCAGATGGTCCAGGCCGCCAACCTGATTCTCGAGGGTCTTGCAAACTGCAGGGATATACTAAGGATTCGAGCCGAAGAGACCAGGGATGTGGTCATGATGGGAAGGTCCCACGGTGTTCATGCTGAGCCGACCACCTTCGGCCTGAAGATGGCCCTGTGGTACGAAGAATTGGGAAGGGCAGAAGACAGGATCGTAAAAGCGAGGGATACAGTAGCGGTTGGCAAACTCTCGGGGGCGGTGGGAACCTACGCAACCCTTTCTCCGGATGTTGAATCATATGTATGCGAGAAGCTTGGACTGAGTCCAGCGAAGGTGGCGACACAGGTGATCCAGAGGGACAGGCACGCTGAGTACATCACGGCAATGGCGCTTGCGGCCTGTTCCATAGAGAAGTTTGCTGTGGAGATAAGGCACCTGCAAAGAACCGAAGTAGGAGAGGTATCAGAACCCTTTACGAAGGGACAAAAGGGGTCGTCAGCAATGCCCCACAAGAAGAATCCGATCCTCTCGGAAAACCTCACGGGCCTTTCGAGGCTCCTGAGGGGATACTGTCTCACTGCCATGGAGAACATACCACTCTGGCACGAGAGGGATATTAGCCACTCTTCTGCAGAGAGGGTGATCTTTCCGGATACCACTATTGTGCTGGATTTTATGATCCACCGGTTTGCCGGAATGATGGAAGGACTGGTCATCTACCCTGAGCGAATGAAGGCTAATATGGAGATCTCCGGGGGAACTACCTGCTCCCAGAAACTCCTCCTGTCTCTTGTGGACTCGGGGATGTCGAGGGAGGACGCCTACGCTATTGTCCAGAGGAACGCCCATAGTTCTCTTGATTCCGATGAATCTTTCGAAGGTCACGTAAAAAAGGACCCAGATGTCATCAGTCTGCTCGATAAGGAGGCGCTGGCTTCGGTATTCGGACCGTCAGATCTGTTTGCCGGTGTTAAACTGGTTTTCGACAGGGTTTTTTCGGGGGAAGAGTAAGTTGGCAGTTCGGGTTGAAGTGGGATTCAGGGACGGAGTAAGGGATCCCAAGGGCGAGAGGGCAGCAAAAGATATCTACGAGATGACCGGAGTATCTGTGGAGTCTGTAAACACAGTGACCGTCTACACCCTCGATATTGACCTTGATCCTGAGATCCTGGAAACCATAGCTTCAGGTCCGCTCACCGATCCTGTAATACAGGAATATTCCATCAAATCACCACTGAGATCGGATTTCGATATGCTGATCGAGGTCGGTTACAAGCCCGGCGTCACGGACAATGTGGGCAGATCCGCTGGTGAGGCTGTTTCGCAGATACTGGGCAGACCGCTGGTAGGTGATGAGAAGGTTTACACGTCAACCCAGTTTCTCATTCGCGGCGACATCTCCGTCCAGGACGCGCAGGCAGCCGCCGCGCAGGTCCTTGCAAATGAGCTCTTACACCGCTGGAATATAGTTCCAGGATCGGATTTCGATCCGGACACAGGTCTTGAGGCAGAGGTGCCCAGGGTCAGTATCGAAGGTGGCGGACGCGTAGGGGAAGTGGATACAGATAGAGATGATGAGACCCTGCTGGCTCTGTCCCGCGACATGCTTCTTGCCCTTTCAGTTGAGGAGATGAGGGCTATTAAGGAGTATTTCGCAAGAGAGGACGTTATTAAGAAAAGAAAAGAGGTGGGCCTCGGACGGAAAGTCACGGATGTGGAGATCGAATCCCTCGCCCAGACCTGGTCCGAACACTGCAAGCACAAGATCTTCAACGCGCGGATCAGCTACAGAGACGAGACCGGGAATGTTCAGGAAGTAGACTCCCTGTTTAAAACATTCATTGTGGGCGCTACCGAAAAAATAAGACAGGCTGTGGGCAGCCGTGATATTTGCCTTTCCGTGTTCGTAGATAACGCAGGCGTGATCAGGTTCAATGATGATCACAACCTCGTTTTCAAGGTGGAGACGCACAATTCACCCTCGGCACTGGATCCGTATGGGGGGGCTCTTACCGGCATTGTAGGTGTTAACAGGGATCCTTTCGGTACCGGAAAGGGCGCCAATCTGCTGTTTAACACCGATGTCTTCTGTTTCGCGTCGCCTTTTTTCAGTGAAGAACTTCCACCCAGGATCCTTCATCCCAGGAGGATATACGAGGGTGTAGTTGAAGGCGTTGAGCACGGCGGCAACAAGAGCGGGATTCCCACTGT
>QIFJ01000189.1 GCA_003229755.1 Pseudomonadota bacterium | reverse complement strand
CCAGCCGGGGAAACAGCATGAGCTCAAATAACAGCGAAAAAAATACAAAAACAGGATCAGGGAACCTGGACAGGAATTTCGATGCAGAGTTATTGAAACAGGTTGCGGAAAATATTCACGGAGCTCTGTGGATCTGTACACCGGACTGGAAGGAGATACTCTATGTTTCCCCTGTATATGAGGAGATCTTCGGTCTGCCCTGCGAAAGCGTATATGAGAACCCCGCTTCATGGCAGGATGTTATCTTCGAGGAGGACAAAGAGAAGGTTCTGGAGGATATCAGAAAGAAGGCTTCCGGGGATTTCTCGGAGCCGAAGTATCCAGAGTTCCGAATAATAAGACCTGACGGAGAGATGCGCTGGATACTCGTTCGGGCCTTCCCCGTAAAGGGTGAAAATGGAAAAATTATCCGGATTGCGGGGATTACGAGTGACATCACCTGGCGCAGGGAAATGCAGGAGGAATTGAGAGCATCCGAGGAGAGATACAGGAAGATCTTCGAGCAGAACCCTCTTCCGATGTTGATCCTGGAGATGGATACCTTCGATTTCATCGCCGTAAATGACGCCGCGGTCAAGTATTACGGTTATTCGAAAGAGGAGTTCGTGGGCATGAACGTCTCTGATATACGACCGGAGGAGGACACGGTAATCAGATCGGAATATTTGGTGGACATCAAATACGATCAGGAGTTTCATGCCGGCATATGGGTTCATCGAAAAAAGGACGGGAGTCTTGTATATGTGGATATTTCCACAATGATGATCGACTTCGAGGGAAAGAAGGCACGCCTGGCGCTGTGCAAGGATATAACAGAGGAGATCAAAACCAAGGAAAGCCTCCTTGAAAGCGAAGCCCAGTATCGTATGCTCGTAGAGAACGCCGATGCGTCCATCATGATCGTCCAGGATGAGAAGATCAAATATGCAAACCCTATTTCCGAGCAGGTATTTGGATATAGCTTTGAGGAGCTGTCAAAGATGTCTTTTTCGGAACTGATCCATCCTGATGACTCCGAGTTGGTGATCGATAATTACCATAGAAGACTTTCGGGGGAGGAGATCCAGCCATTCACCTTTCGCGCGCTGGACAGTGACGGGCAAGTGAAATGGGTGTTCCTCACCGCCGCAAGAATGGAATGGAGGGGTGAGCCGGCTACCCTGAACATCCTGAGAGATGTTTCCGAGCACAAGAAGATGGAGGCCGAGCTGCACAGAGCGCAGAAACTGGAGTCCACCGGCATCCTGGCAGGAGGAATAGCCCATGATTTCAACAATTTGCTGACGGGGATAATGGGAAATATCTCCCTTGCCAAGACTCTTGCCGGTGACGATGAGAAGCTTTTGAGCAAGCTCGCCGAAGCAGACAAAGCCTGCAACAGGGCCAGGGACCTGACCAAGCAGCTGCTCACCTTTTCAAAAGGCGGGTCCCCTGTTGTCCGGACTGAATCGATCGATGGAATTTTACAGGATTCCGTCGAGTTTGCCCTCAGCGGTTCAAAGGTCAAACCGCGATTTATGATCCCAAAAAACCTCTGGCTTGGCGAGGTTGATCCTGGACAGATCGGTCAGGTTATACAGAATATAGTTATTAATGCTGTTCAGGCCCTGCCCGATGGCGGGGTAATCGATATTTCCGCTGAGAACTTCAGGGCAGAGGAGAAGAACGGCTTTCCACTGGAGGACGGGAACTACATCAAGTTGGCAATCAAGGATACGGGGACGGGAATTCCGCCGGAGCACATCGACAGCATCTTTGATCCCTATTTCACTACTAAGGACACAGGAAGCGGTCTGGGGCTTGCCACAGTATATTCCATCGTAAAAAACCACCATGGCCATATAACTGTGTTCTCGGTGGAAGGGAAGGGCACTGAATTTGAGATCTATCTGCCCGCGTCCGATACGGAAGTTCAGTTTGCCTTCAGCGACCTTGAGGACGTAGTTTTTCAAAAGGGCCATGGGAAGATCCTGATCATGGACGACGAGGAGATCATCAGGGATATTGCGAGGGGGATGCTGGAGCACCTTGGGTATAAAGTTGAAACAGCCAATGATGGTGCGGAGGCAGTAGAGAAATACGGTAAAACCCTGGGGTCAGAGCCCTTCGATGTAGTGATCCTCGACCTCACCGTTCCGGGTGGGCTGGGAGGGAAAGAAGCATTGGACAGGATGAAAGAGCTTAATCCCGATATAAAGGCCGTGGTCTCTTCCGGCTATTCCAATGACCCTATTATGTCCGATTTTGAGGTGTACGGTTTTACCGATGTGGTCGCCAAACCCTATAGCATAGACGAGCTAAAAGTTGTTATGAACAGGCTGCTTGAGAGTCTGTGGGCTTAAGGCAGGAGGGTTTTAAGTCAGTCATTGCGAGGAATTTCGCCTCATGCGTGATGACGAAGCAATCCTGTTTTTGGACGAGCCGTAGGATCGCTTCGTCACGCTGTAGGCGTGACGAAGCGATGACTTTTCCTGGGTCCTGAGTCATGGGTCCTGGGTCCTGGAACTTCACGCATCAATGTTTCACAACTTGAAAAAACTCTGGAATCCTAATCAGCACGGTGATAAATTGACAGAAATTAAACAAAGTGAAAATGACACTTTTCGCTTTCCGCGGAGTAAAAAGCCATGGATGGGCTTTTTGCGACCCTATCAAACACGGAGGTGGAAATTTGAGAGCGAATATCGAGACCGGTGATACATTAATCGAAGCTATCAAGGCTGAGATGCTGGCCAGGGAGTTCTATCTGGCAGCCTCAAAAAAAGTGAAGAACCCCCTGGTAAGGAGGAGGCTCCTCACCCTGGCAGATGACGAACTTGAGCACAGAACAACCCTCAGCCGTCTTTACTGGGCGCAGACAGGGACAGAAGTGGGGGATATCGAATTTAGAGCCGGTGAATTTGAGCTGCCTGATATCGATGGGATGTCGATGATGGAGGTTATAACGTTCGCCATGGAAAAGGAAAAAGAGGCTGTACAGAACTATGCCAGGATGGCTGACGAGGAAAAGGACCCCAGGTCCAAAAGTTTCCTGGAGTACCTGGTGGACTTCGAGCAGGGACACTACGATATGCTGGAGGCAGAACTGGCCAGGATCAAGCAAACTCCCGGGTGGGAGGATCAGGAAGTATAGTATTTAATGGAATTTAGAAATTGGGGTTCATCTCCCGATTAGTTGGTAGAATTTTGGTATATAGTCTCCATAAGAAGCCGGGTTTTTGGTGTAATCACTCGGCTACGCAACCCCCTTTTAGCTTCGCTTCGTGATTCACCAAAACCCCGGCTTTAAATAAATGTTCCAATGTTGTAAACCCGATTTCTAATCTCCATTTTCCAATATCAAATTCCTGACGTTCTAATCTTCACAAAAAATAGTAAATTAGCTTGTATTATTGGATTTGTTCGTTTATTATCGACAAAAGTGATAATTTGAGGGGGCTTTTTGTAGTCCACTTCATGCTATCCTTCCCGTGTCCCCGCATAAGTCCTGTTTACTGATAACTAAAGTTTTAATATTCAAAAAACTACGCTGATCCTGTTCAAATGGTTTACTCGTTTCTGGGGGTGATACCGTGAGAAAAGCCATAGGTTTTAGTGTAATAATTTTCGTTTTGCTCCTTCTTGTATCGTGTTCCAGGCAGGAAGCTCCAGTACCCTTCGACAAGGTAACTGTGCAGCTCAAGTGGGTCCACCAGGCTCAGTTCGCGGGTCTGTATGTTGCCAGAGAGAAGGGCTATTTCGCAGAGGAAAAGATAGATGTGGAATTTAATGAAGGAGGCTCCAATATTGACAATGTCGGGGAAGTAACCTCCGGGAACGCGCAATTCGGGATAACTGCTCCCGAGCATATTATTAGAGAGAGGTTATCAGGCATCAAAATCCGCGCTATTGCAGTAGTTTTCAGAAGAAACCCTCTTGTATTCGTCTCAAAAAAAGGCTCAGGGATTAAAAGGCCCGCCGATTTTCTCAATCATACGATAGCTACTAGTAAAGATAGCAGAGTTCAGTTGCAAGCTATGATGGAAAAACTGGGCCTGGATTCCAACCAGCTCAAACATGTTCCCTATGACCGAACATACAAAAGCTTCCTCAATGGTGATATAGATATACAATCACGCTACATTACCGGCAGTGTCCAGCAACTTATGAGTGCTGGTTACAAGTTTAATATCATCCTCCCCAGTGACTATGGCATTCACCTTTACTCTGACACTCTGTTCACAACGGACAAACTGATAAACAGTGATCCAGACCTGATCCTCAGATTCCTGAGGGCTTCTTTGAAGGGTTGGCGTTATGCTGTTGAGAACGTTGAAGAAGCGGTAGAAATAACTCTGAAATTCGCAAAAGAAAAAGACAGAGAGCTTCAGACGAAAATGATGGAAGCCCAGCTTCCGCTTATCCACACAGGGGAAGATCAGATCGGCTGGATGAAGGCCGAGATCTGGGAGGGCATGAGCAAACTGCTCCTGGAACAGAAGGTTATTTCCGAACCTGCGGACCTGGAAAAGGTCTACACAATGAAATTCCTTGAAGATATCTACGGAAAGATGATGTGAAACTGACTGCAAAACTTACTCTCCTGTTTGTCCTTCTGACTACACTGCCCCTCTCACTGGTAGGCTACCTGGCCTTTACCAACGGGCAGCGGACGATCCATCAAAATACCGTCAGTCTCCTTGTCTCCATCAACAACCTGAAGAAAGCCAACTTTATTGACTGGATCGAAAACAAAAAAGATCGTCTGAGTTTATTCGCAAAGCGCCCTCTTATTGTTGAATTTTCGCGGATTTTAGTTTCACCCGGTAATAAAAATACTGTTGAATGGCAGAACGCTTCCAGGAAAGTGACAGACGAGCATTTCAAAGTATCCATTGAAGGAGGTGGAGGTTTTTTCGAACTGATGATCCTGCGTCCCGGCGACGGGATGATAGTGAGTTCAACCGATGAGAGAAACAAGTTCAAATACCGTGAGGATCAACCGTTTTTCAAGAAGGGGAGGGAAGGGACCTACGTTCAGAATGCGTATTACTCGCTATCCATGGGGCAGGCTTTAGTAACAGTTAGTACACCCATCAAAGATGAGAAGGGGAATCTGGTCGCAGTGCTTGCCGGCAACCTTAATCTGGATGAGATCACATCAATAATGATGCAGGGTTCCGGATTGACCAGGACAAAAGAGACATATCTGGTAAACAAGTTCAACTTCATGATCACTGAAAGCAGGCTGAAGCCAGGTTCATTGATGAGACGAGCCATTTACACCGAGGGTGCAAAAAAAGCCCTGAGTGGAAAAAGCGGCGTTGATCAATATACGGATTACAGAGGAGAACAGGTTTTCGGCGCCTATTCATGGCTGCCAGAATACGAGCTTGCAATACTAACAGAAATTGATGTTTCTGAGGCTATAGCGCCGGTATTAGCGTTCAGAAACAGGATGATTACGATCCTTATTCTGGTCATCCTGTTGGTTGCACTGATTGGGATCGCGGTCTCACGGACTATCACAGGTCCCATCAGGAAATTGATGACCGGGATCGAGGAGTTTGGCCGCGGGGTTCTTGATAAACGAATTGATGTTCCATCTGCGGACGAAATAGGTCAGTTGGCCGATACATTCAACCGCATGGCCGATGAGCGGAAGCGTGTAGAAGAAGAGCTTCAGAAAATTAACAAGGAACTGGAGGGATTTTCGTATTCAGTTTCCCACGACCTCAGGGCGCCGTTAAGAGCGGTCAGCGGCTTTTCCAATGTGGTGCTGGAGGATTATGGCGATCAACTCGATGATGAAGGAAAGCGCTATCTCAATCTTATAGTGAAAAATACCTCCAAAATGGGAAACCTCATCGATGATCTGCTTAAGTTTTCACGTATGGGGCGGACAGACATGGCCTTCAGTACTGTGGACATGAAAAAGGTGGCAATGTCCGCCTGTAAGGATATGAAACTTGTCTATGATGACCGTGAAATAGAAATGTCCCTGAATTCCCTGCCCAGTATTCGCGGTGACTCAAAGCTCCTCCATCAGGTTTTCTCCAATCTTATCTCCAACGCCATGAAGTATACGGAGAGAGAGGAAGTCGGTAAAATCGAGATCGGCAGTAAAATTCTTAAGGACTACGTTACCTACTTCGTTAAGGATAACGGAGTGGGTTTCGATATGAAATACGTTCACAAACTGTTCGGAGTATTTCAAAGACTTCACAGTGAGAAAGATTTCGAGGGGACCGGGGTTGGATTAGCCCTTGTTCAGAAGATAATCCACCGCCACGGCGGAAATGTCTGGGCAGAGGGTAAGGTGAACGAGGGTGCGACATTTTTCTTTTCTCTACCTGTAAAGGAGTAAGATATGTACGAGAATGAGGTGGAAATACTGCTGGTGGAAGACAATCAGGAGGACGCGGAGCTCACGCTGAGGGCTTTTAGGAAACACAACCTGGCCAACAAGGTCAAGGTCATATCTGATGGGGAAGAAGCAATGGACTATATCTTCACTGAGGGGGAATACGCTGACAGGGAAATATCGGACAGGCCCAGGGTGATATTCCTGGATCTGAAACTCCCCAAGGTAAGCGGGAACGAGATCCTCAAGAGGATAAAGTCGGATGAGAGGACGAAGCAGACCCCGGTAGTTGTACTCACCTCCTCAAAGGAGGACAAGGACCTTTCGGAGTGTTATGAGAACGGTGCGAACAGCTACATAGTAAAACCGGTTGACTTTGATAAATTTTTCAAGTCAGTCGTCCAACTGGGGTTATACTGGATGGTATTGAACGAAGCGCCAGTTGATGGCAAGCTGATCTTTGTTGCGCTGTCTATGAGAGCGAGTAGCGCAAGAACGGGAAAATATGGCTGTCGAGAAGACAAAGATACTTATTGTTGAGGACGTTCCTGAGGACGCGGAACTGATCAAACTGGAGCTGAAAAAGGCCGGACTGGATATTCTGTCTACTACTGTGGATAACAGGGAAGAGCTGTATATCCAGCTGGAAAAGTTCACACCCGATGTCGTCATCTCGGATTATTCTCTCCCGGGTCTGAACGGGCTGGAAGTAATAGATATAGTCCAGAAGGTCGCTCCTCATATCCCCGTAATAATCGCCACTGGCTCCATTGATGAAGTGACTGCTGTATCCTGCATGAAAGTCGGCGCCGCGGATTATGTTCTAAAGGAGTTCCTTGTCAAGCTGGGTCCGGCGGTTGAATCAGCTCTGGAGCGCATGAGGATCATAGAGGAGAAGAATATTGCAGTTGAGGAGATCAAAAAGAGCCGCGAGAGTCTTGCCAGGGCCCAGGAGATAGCGCACCTGGGGAGCTGGGACTGGAATATCGAAAAGGATGACCTTAAGTGGTCTGAGGAAGTTTACAGGATCTTCGGCCAGGAGCCTGAGGACTTCGACCCCTCTTACGAGACTTTTCTGGAGTTTGTTCATCCGGACGATAGAGAACTTGTAGCAGATGCCATTGAAAGGGCCCTTGCGGATCCAGATGAAAATTACAGTTTAGAGCATCGCGTAGTGAGGCCTGACGGTTCCATCAGGATCGTGCACGAGCTGGGGGAGGCGCAGTTTGACGATGACGGCAAGCCCGTTCATATGACAGGTACTGTCCAGGATATCACGGAACGGAAAGCCGCCGAAGTAGGGATGGAAAAAGTGCAGGTCCAGTTACTGCAATCCCAGAAGATGGAGGCCATCGGTCGGCTTGCTGGCGGGGTTGCTCATGACTTCAATAATATGCTCACGGCAATAATTGGCAACGCGGAGCTGCTCCTGTGGCAGTCTGTGGAGGACGAGGAGGCTATTGAAAAGGTCCGAAGGATAATTGATACAGCTGCCAGGGCAGGTGAGATGACAAAACAGCTGCTGGTATTTTCAAAGGAACGAAAGCTTGAACCCACCCTGCTTGATCCGGAAGAACTGATCAGGAGAATGGGGAAGATGCTGGACAATATCCTCGGGGAAGATATTGAATATGTTACCGAGTTCGGCGAGGAGCTTCTGCCCATATTGGCAGGACCAAGCCAGGTGGAACAGATGGTCCTTAACCTTGTAGTTAACGCCCGCGAGGCCATGCCGGATGGTGGTGAGATAAGGGTTGCGCTGAAAAACGTCTATCTCGATGAATCGTTTTCAATGACCATTTTCAACATAAAGCCCGGAAATTATGTGGAGATAACTGTCTCGGATAGAGGTTCCGGGATCCCCGAGGATGTGAAGGAACATATATTTGAGCCGTTCTACACGACCAAAAAAGACGGCACCGGACTGGGGCTCTCGACCATCTACGGTATAGTTCAACAGCTGTACGGATATGTAAGTGTTGAGAGTGAGACGAACGTGGGGACGACATTTTCCATCTACTTGCCTGCCCACGAAGGAGAAGAGAAAGTAGTCGAGGCCAAAGATAAGATACGTTCATTTACGGATCTTAAAGGAGATGAGATCCTCGCGGTTCTGGAGGATGAACCGGATATCAACCATTTTATATGTGAGATACTCGAGGAACACGGTTACACTGTTATCGGTGCCCTGAACGGTGAGGAACTCAAGGAAGCGCTGGATAAAAAAGGCACCAGGCCCTCCCTGCTGCTGTCGGATGTCATACTTCCCGGAAGATCCGGACCTGAGGTAGCCAGGGATCTCCTGGAGAAAAATCCCGGGATGAAGGTGATTTTCATGTCTGGTTACGCTGATGACAAACTCCAGCAAAAGGGAGTTAACGGGGCCGATATAGACTTCCTGAGAAAACCATTCAATAACTCAGAGCTACTTTCCCGTATCAGATCAACCCTGGATGCCCGGTAGTAATATCCAGATTAATAAATGTGTTCATCTCCAAATTAGCTGGTTGGATTTCTATTCATTCGTGATTCACCAAAACCCCGGCCTGATATATTTTTTCATCCGAGGTTCCAGTAGAAGTTCCTTCGTTACTCATCACCTGCCGACGCTGGTTATGAAAGGCTTTTGACTTTTCCGGTCACTAAATATAAGTATTTCTATAAGCCATCCCCCGCCGGGGAAAAAGTGCGACAGCGACTTTTTACGAGGGAATCAGGAATGAACGTTGTGTCTGACATCAGGGCAAAAGTAGAACGCGACCTGGCTTCACTTGGAGTTCAAAGAGGTGAGCACCTCCTCCTGGCGCTGTCCGGGGGCGTCGATTCACTAGCCCTCCTTGACGTTCTTCTTTCCATTGAAACTGGCTCAGGATTAAAAGTGTCCGCCGCGCACCTGGACCATTCTGTAAGAGGTGAGCAGTCGGAAAAGGACGCTCGAGCAGTCGAGTCCCTTTGCGCCCAAAGAAATATCCCGCTAGTAATGGGCAAGCTGAAAAGAAGTGAAGTGCGGACCAGGAAGGGTAGATTGAACTCGCTTGAGGCCGCGCTCAGAGAGTTGAGATACGAATTCCTGAATGACGCGGCCGGAAAAACCGGCAGTGACTGGGTCGTAACTGCTCATCATTCCGACGATCAGGCAGAGACGGTTCTCTTCAGAGCGCTGAGGCGGATGAACTGGAGATCATTTACGGGTATGAAAGCGCTTGAAAACAATGTTTTGCGGCCCCTGCTGAATGTAACCCGAATTGACCTTGAATCATACTGCCTGGCACGCGGGCTGAAACATCTGGAGGATGAAACTAATCTCGATCTGTCCTTTTCCAGGAATCGCCTCAGACATCAGGTTATCCCGGAGCTCGAAAAGTCGTTTCATCCCTCCATTAAAAGTATGCTTCTGAAGGTTTCCGATTGCTGTGTGCGACTGGAGAAATGGGAGACAGTTACTCTTGATAACGTTATCTCCGGAGGCGTTCCATCTCTACTCGGTTCGGGGTTCGAGATCAAGCAGTATGCTTCGACACCGGAACCGATTCGTGAGGGTCTTGCTTTGAAGCTTCTGGGAAGCGTTCTGGAACTGAGGCCTAAAGCCACACTTCTGTCGGAAACCATGAAAATGTTGAGCGGCAGTGCGCAGGGAACCGTCCGCCTGCCGGGAGGGGGCACCCTGGAATTTGAGGACGGACAGGTACAATACGTTGGATCAGGACCTGAGAAACGCACAAGACAGCTGATCCGGGTTGCTGAACAGGCTATGGATATTCCAGGATCACTCGTGGTTCCGGAGCTCGAGCGGAAAATTCACGCTGATATTGAGTCCTATGACGGGCAAGAGAGCTTTCCAGGGGGAGATGATGCCCTGTTAAACTCCGAGAAAATAAGCTTACCGCTTGTTGTTCGGAACAGAAGGCCGAAAGATACTTTTCAACCCCTGGGAATGAAAGGGGAAAAGAAATTAAAGGAATTCCTTATCGACAGAAAAGTCCCCAGGCGATCAAGGGATCTGCTCCCCCTCGTATTCGACGCTAACGGGGTCCTTGTCTGGGTCGCCGGTGTAGAGATATCAGAGGCCGTCCGGCTGGAAAAAGGGGTCAGAGCAAAAGCGATCAGACTCAAAATTGAAAAGCTTTGAACCACAAAGAGCCCAGAGAATGACGTTTGGTGGGGTCTCACGAAAAGCGATAAAAGCCTTAACGCAGAGTAACGCAGTGAGGGCTATCCAGCCCTGACCGCAGGGAACCGCGGGGGAAACCAACAAGTAATAATTCTTTTTCTGTTAACCGTCTAAATAAAAAAATGGAGGAATTTCTTAATAATTGATTTTTTTATTGAAACCCAAACAAGTGTTTTTCTCTGCGGCCCCCTGCGTTACAGGCTCTTATCTCTTCAGATAAGCCAAAACCTAGATTTTTCTCTGTGACCGCTGCCTGCCCTGAGCTTGTCGAAAGGCCATCAAGGGAGGGGAGTAAAACTCGATACTCATTCCTTCTCCCTTCTCCCTCCTCCCTATTTTAGTTTTGTTTCCCGGATTTCATGGTTATTTTTCAGATGTGGATGAATAACCAGCCAAACAGGTTCAATTTATGGGCCACCATGAAAAATTTTCATAGCTGTAAAGCGTTCTTCTGCTCAACGTGACAAATTTTGGTTGTTCGCTGTAAGAAAATGTGGTAAATAGTTAATTTAACTGAAATTTTTGGAGGTACAGCATTTGAATAACTTCTACAGACATCTGTCCTTATGGGTCGTCATCGGTCTTGTGATGATTCTCCTGTACAACCTGTTTTCCGTTCGACCCCAACCGGTTGAGGAACTCGTATACAGTGACTTTCTCGCACGGGTGGAGGACGGTTCGGTAGATGAAGTCCTGTTAAAAGGCAAAGAGATTACCGGGCAATTTACTGATGGTAGTCATTTCAGCCTGTATTCGGCCGACGATCCGGAGCTGGTTACCTTCCTGAGGGAGAAGGAGATCAGGATAATCGCTGAGCCCAGGCAGGAGAGTCCCTGGTACATTACCGTCCTCGTGTCATGGTTCCCGATGCTGTTGTTGATAGCCGTCTGGGTCTTCTTCATGCGACAGATGCAGGCCGGGGGGAGCAAAGCTCTTTCCTTCGGGAAATCCCGTGCCCGCCTTCTAACGGATTCATCCGTGAAGGTCACCTTCGAGGATGTCGCAGGTGTGGATGAAGCCAAAGAAGAACTCAAGGAGATCATCGATTTTCTTAAAGATCCAATGCGATTCCAGAGGCTCGGTGGAAAGATCCCCAAAGGTGTCCTGCTCATGGGGCCGCCGGGAACGGGTAAAACCCTTCTCGCGAAGGCTATCGCCGGTGAGGCAAGCGTTCCTTTCTTCTCCATCAGCGGTTCTGATTTTGTAGAGATGTTCGTGGGTGTCGGAGCCTCCAGGGTGAGGGATCTTTTCGAGCAGGGCAAGAAGAATGCCCCCTGTATTATCTTTATCGATGAGATTGACGCTGTGGGAAGGCACCGAGGGGCCGGCCTTGGTGGGGGTCACGATGAAAGGGAACAAACTCTCAATCAGCTCCTCGTGGAGATGGACGGTTTTGAATCCAACGAGGGAGTGATCCTTATCGCCGCGACGAACCGGCCGGATGTGCTGGATCCGGCTCTTACCCGTCCCGGACGTTTTGACAGGACGGTTATAGTTCCCAATCCTGATATCAAGGGCCGCGAAGGTATCCTTAAAGTCCACGCCAAGGCGATCGTGATTGGCAAGGACGTGGATCTGGAAGTCGTGGCCAGAGGAACACCGGGATTTTGCGGGGCGGACCTTGCTAACCTTGTCAACGAAGCAGCGCTGCTCGCGGCGCGCCGTGACAGGGAAGCGGTGGCCATGGAGGACTTCGAGGAGGCAAAGGACAAGGTTCTCATGGGGGCGGAAAGAAAGAGCCTCATAATCAGCGAAAAGGAGAAGCGAATCACCGCCTATCATGAGGCGGGCCACACCCTTGTAGCAAAGATGCTGCCTGGTGCCGATCCCATTCACAAGGTCACAATAATCCCAAGGGGAAGGGCTCTGGGGCTGACACAGCAGCTTCCACTGGATGAGAAGCATACCTATCCCAGGGATTTTTTGCTCGACCAACTCGTCATTTTGCTGGGGGGAAGGGTAGCGGAGAAGCTCGTACTCAATGATCTGACAACAGGAGCCGGGAACGATATTGAGCGGGTCACTGAACTTGCTCGTAAAATGGTCTGTGAATGGGGAATGAGCGAAAAGATGGGACCTTTGACCTTCGGCAAGAAGGAAGAACAGATTTTCCTGGGAAGAGAGTTCGCCCAGCACAGGGATTACAGTGAGAGCACGGCGATTTTAATCGATGAAGAGGTAAAGAACATCGTAACCGGCGCACATAATCGCGCAACCGAGATCATCAAGGAAAACATCGAGAAGCTTCACCGGTTGGCCCAGTCCCTTCTCGAAAGGGAGGTCCTGGATGGTGATGAGATCGATACTATCATAAAGGGTGAGGAATTACCTGCCATCGAGAAGGAAGATGTTGAACCAGAAGAAGGCGACTCTCAGCCGGAACAACAAAACGGTCCCACGGCCTCGGATCCTTAAACTGTCACCGGAAGCCATCCGGGATGAGATGGCTCGTATGGACGTCGATCCTGGAGGGATCGACATCATGGAGGGTAAATCCCGCCATTTATTGATCCGGTTTGACGATATGGATCTGCGTGCCGCCCTGATACTCAAACAGGATATGCTCTCACTCGGGGGTGAGGCTGCCCTCAGCAGGCATGCGGCAGGTCTGTCGGTGGACACAACGCCCGTCATTCTGATGGGGACCGCGAAGCAGCTTTCCAGGCTGGCGGAAAAACTGGGTGACCAGCCTTTCGGGCTTGATGAGATCGGTAAATCCCTTGAAATACTTCTGAGGGGAAACTCACTGGGAAGATCGTTCGTGGTCGGCGACAGGGATCTGCTTGCAGACAACGACGTCCTGATCGTAGGTGTGCTGAATGTTACGGAGGATTCATTTTCCGATGGAGGCAGTTTCCTTGAGACGGGAACTGCGGTTCAGAGGGGGATGGATATGCTCTCCGAAGGGGCTGACATCATTGATGTCGGCGGAGAATCGACAAGACCCGGGTCAGGAAGTATACCAGCCGAACTGGAGGCTTCCAGGGTTATTCCTGTGATCCAGGACCTTGCCAAGGCCGGAGTGCGGTACATATCCATAGATACAACAAAGGCCGATGTAGCAGTTGCGGCACTGGAGGCGGGAGCGACAATAGTTAACGACATCAGCGGAATGACCTTCGATCCGGAGATGCCGCAAGTCGCAGCAGATGCCCGGGCTTCAGTGTTCCTGATGCATACCCGGGGCAGCCCGGAAACTATGCAGGAGCAAATTGAGTACGAAGATCTGATGGGGGAAGTCTACAACTACCTGGATCAGGCCGTGAACAGGGCGACAGGATCGGGGATCGCAAGAGAAAGGATCTGTGTAGATCCCGGGATCGGTTTCGGCAAGACAACGGATCAGAATATAGAACTGATCGGCAGGGTAGGGGAACTCAGATCACTGGGGACAGCGGTAATGGTAGGAGCTTCAAGAAAATCGTTCATTGGCAATATCCTGGGCCTGGACGTCCATGAGAGGCTGGAAGGGTCACTCGCTGCGGCTGCGGCTTCAGTCATGTGCGGGGCGGATATAGTCCGGGTTCACGATGTGGCTGAAACCTTAAAAACAGTCAGGATCGCTCAACGGGTTGCTGAATGGAAAGCGTGATCACAGTTTTGCAGAGTTTCTTCTCGGATTTCAGGTGGAAGGACGTGTTGGACATTTTTGCCGTCGCGATCATCCTGTACTGGACCTTGCTCCTGATCCGAGGCACCAGGGCCCTGCAGATGGTATTCGGACTTATCGTGCTGGGCGCCGGTTACCTGCTAGCGCAGGGCGCTGAGATGAGCACCCTTGTCTGGCTCCTTGAAAACTTCCTGGGATCTATCGTCCTGGTAATAGTGATCCTTTTTCAGAATGAGATCAGACACGCTCTCGCCCTGGTGGGCACGAATCCTCTTACGGGATCAAATCCCGGCGAGCAAAGGCTGGTTCTTGACGAGATCGTAAAGGCCACCGGGTCCCTTTCCAACCGTCGGATAGGAGCCCTCATAGCGCTGGAGAGGTCAACAGGACTTAAGAACTACATCCGGAAGGGTACAATGATCGATGCCACGGTCAGCAAAGACCTGCTGATGTCGATCTTCATGCCATTTTCACCGATACATGACGGTGCCATCGTGATAAGCGGTGGAAAGATAGCGGCAGCCCAGGTGTTTTTTCCACTTACGCTGAACCCCCGCCTTGAGAAGATCCTTGGGACCCGACACAGGGCGGCACTGGGTCTGACTGAGGAAACCGATGCCGTGGTCATAGTTGTCTCCGAAGAAACAGGAAAGATATCACTGACCTGTGAGGGGAAGATCTATTCGCGGCTGGAGTCTGATGAACTCAAACGCCTGCTTGAAAAACTGCTGGCCGGTGAAGACGGTCAAATTCCGAAAAATCTGTTTGAGAGGTTTCGCTTTGCTGGACGTTCTTCAAAAGAATTTAGGCATTAAGGTATTTTCGCTTCTGCTTGCGGTCTTCCTGTGGTCCGTTATCTCCAGGGGGTCCGGAGGAAGGCAGATGGAGATGAGCCTGTCCATCCCTGT
>QIFJ01000192.1 GCA_003229755.1 Pseudomonadota bacterium | reverse complement strand
TGAAACCAGGCTATGGCCCAACGTCCAAGGTCCAAGGTCCAACGTGAACCAAAAAACTAACAGATAGCAAACAAGGCGAGGGAGAATGGGTTGCTTAATACGAGTTGAAAGTTGAATGTTTAAAGTTGAAAGTTATACTAAACTAACAAAAATCCCATCCGAAGGCCTAAGCCAGAGGCTTGAGAAGGGGTCAGATATGAGGCGCGACCAGAGGCGCAAGCCGGAAGCGTATGTTAATACGTTGAGGACTTGCGCCGCGGGAGAACAAAGTAGATGGCCCCTTATCAGGCCTCTGGGCAGGCTCTGCGGCAAATGAAAAAGATAGGCATATTCGGGCCACCTGACAGTAGCGAAAGAATTTGCGCGATCACTGGATCTTGAAACTGTATATCTGGTGCCTGCCGCAGTCCCTCCCCACCGTCTCGATCCTCCCGTGGCGCTCCCTCAGGATCGTCTTGAGATGCTCACACTTGCTGTTGCCGGCAGCCCCGTTCTGAAAGTTTCTGAACTGGAACTCCAAAGGAGGGGAGTGTCCTATACTCTCGATACGATCGTGGATCTCAGAGAAGAAATAGGCGACGGGGAGTTTTTTCTGGCCCTGGGAGCGGATGCCTACAGCGAAATTTCGACATGGCACAGACCGGGTGACGTAATGGCGGCAGTTAATATAGTCGTCCTTACAAGACCCGGGTTCGAAATAGACCTGACAGGGTCTCTTCCCGGGAAGATCCGTTCCGGATATACACAGGAAAAGGGAGGCTTCAGACACAGCAGCGGTACCAGGCTCTTTTCGCTGTCCGTATCGGCGGTAGATATCTCCGCCAGCGGGATCAAGAGGCTTATCTCGGAAGGGAAAAGCTTTCATGAACTCGTCCCTGACAGTGTTTATGATTATATTGTAAGTAGCGGTTTGTACAAGTAGTGAACATTAGAGCATTAGAACATTGAAAAGCGATAACTGCTTTAACGCAGAGGGCCGCTGGCCGCCCAGATGGGCGGACCGCAGAGGGCCGCTGGGAAAAGTTCCTTTCTTTGAGATTACTAGAAACCAGGAATTAGAAACTAGAAACTCCACGCAATGGCGTGGCACACCTGGGACATGGGTCCTGGGTCTTGGGACTGACACAGACGGAGGAGAACTTGGAAACGTCAGACATAGCCAGACTGGCAGTAGGAGCAGGATTGGACAAGAAGGCACTTGACCCTTCCGTCCTGGATCTCAGAGGGCTTTCCTCTGTAGCTGAATATTTTGTGATAATGACAGGCACATCTGATAAACACGTCCAGGCGGTAGCTGAAAATGTAATGGACGCTTTCAAAACTCTGGGTTACCAGATCCTGGGCGAGGAAGGGCTCAAGGAGGGCAAGTGGGTTCTTCTGGATTACGGTGAGGTCATTGTTCATGTGTTTCTGCAGCCTGTCAGAGAATATTATGACATTGAGAGACTCTGGATAGACGCTCCCATGCTCGAGGTGGAATCTGAAGGAGAGCCGCTGAATTGAACATACAGATCCTTGGTATTGGGAAGGTCAGAGAAACTTACTACAGGAAGGGAATGGAAGAATACCTTAAGAGACTTTCGGGATACAGCAGTGTAGAGGTCAGGGAAGTGCCGAAGGAAAGGTCTGGAAATGAGTCGGATAAGGAGAAAGCATACAGCCCCCTCAGGAAGACTCATTTGAAGGGACAGATCAGGGTTGTTCTCGATGAGGGAGGGCAGCAGAAAACATCGGAGGAGCTTGCTTCCTGGCTGGGGGATGTGATTAAAGACGGTGTCGGCCGGGTAAGCTTTCTGCTGGGAGGACCCCACGGCCTGTGCAGGTCGGCGATCGATGATTCCAACATGCGGCTTTCACTGTCCGCGATGACCCTGCCTCATCAAATGGCAAGGCTTTTGCTAGTAGAACAGCTGTACAGGGCATTTACGATTTTACGGAAGGAGCCGTACCATAAATAACAGTTGAATGTTGAAAGTTCAAAGTTGTTAGTTTTAGAGAACAATTATTACCATTAACCAGCAACTAACTTTCAACATTCAACATTCAACTTTCAACTAAAGGCACACAACAACCCCCTTCCATCTACACAAGAGTTTATAGTATATCTATCTGACGTTAATTAACTGCTTCAACGGGAGGTTCCTTGATGAACAAGAAACAGCTGGAGCAATACAAAGTGATACTGCTTGACAAGAGGTTGGAGCTCCAGACAGTTCTTAAGAAAAAGTCCGAGATCGAGAAGAACGGGGTAAGGGAAGAAAGCATGGATACTGTGGACCAGGCCAATTCGAATTACAGGACAGACTTCAACTTGAAGCGCAGGGAAATGGTTATTCAGCAGATCAAGGAGATTGATGAAGCCCTGGAGAGGATAAATTCCGGTGAATTCGGGGACTGTGACAACTGTGGTGAGCAGATCCCCAAAGGACGCCTCGAAGCCCGTCCAAACGCCAGGTTCTGCACCCTGTGCAAGGACGAAATGGAGAAAAGGGGAGCAGTCCAGTGAGCAGAATAGCAACAGTGATAATTCTGATCCTTGTTATGGCCTTTTCATTTTTCGCCTACTATAACCCCGGATCTGTCACCGTACACTTCTGGAAGGGAGAAGTCGTCGAGCTTCCTGTAATAGGTGTAGTCCTGTTCTCAATGGGAATTGGAGCCCTGTTCGTCTTTGCCCTGTTTGCCATGCGGGGGCTCAGGAAGACCTTCATCCAGGTACAGGAGAGCATGAAAAACCGTCGCAGGGCCAAGGCGGAAGACCTCTACAACAAAGGCGTTGATGCCCACCTTTCAGCCAAGGTCGACCGTGCCGCCAAGCTCCTGGAAGAGGCCGTGGAAAAAGACCAGGATTTCCTCCTCCCCTTCTTCAGGCTGGGGACGGTGTACCTGAACCAGGGAAAATTTGAGGAGGCAATTGAACTGCATGAGAAGGCCAGGGAGGCCCACCCCAAGAACCTCAGGGTCCAGTTCTTTTTAGTCGACGATTACATTGCGGCCGGGAAGCCGGCCAAGGCCCAGGAGGTTCTTGAACAGATTATAAAGAAAGACGACTCGAACCGGACAGCTTTAGAGATACTCCGGAAGATCCAGGAAGAAGAAGGCGATTGGGAGGGCGCTGTATCCACTCAGCAAAAAGTTATCAAGCTCAAGGACAGAACTGATGATGAACAAGCGTATTTAACCGGGCTCAAGTACCAGTTCGCGGTTGATCTCGCGGAAAAAAGCGAATATGATCGCGCCCTGAAGCTGCTCAAGGAGATCGTGAAGGAATCCCCCGGTTTCGTAGCTGCAATTGTCTCTCAGGGCGAAGCGCACATAGCCATGGGTAAGTTGGACGAAGGGCTCAAACTCCTGGAGAACGGCTACAGCGATCACAAGAAATCGATATTCCTTCAGGTAATGGAAGACAAGCTTATGGAGCTTGAAAATCCCAGGAAACTTATCGAGATATACAAGGGACTTTTGAACAAATACCCGGACGACGTCTTCCTGAACCTCTTTTACAGCAAAACCTGTCTGCGGCTTGAGATGATAGATGAGGGCCTCATGGCCCTCAAGAAAGTTGAATCTTTAGGGTACGACGCGCCCCTTCTTCATGTTCTTCTGGGTGAGTTTATGACCAGGCGGGATCGGATCGAAGACGCCGTTTCTGAATACAAAAAATTCGTTGATACTACCTTTGGGCTGAAGCCTCAGTACCAGTGCGGTGAGTGCGGTCATATGGAGAGAAAATGGTCGGCCAGGTGCGAATCGTGCCGTAACTGGAATACTCTGACGCTGCCGGAACTTCCAGAGGCCGCGGTTACCCCTGCCGACGCCCCAAGATACGAAGATCAAGGGTGAAGACTCCAACAGTACTAATGGTCCTGGACGGCTGGGGGATATCCTCAGGTGAAAGCTTCGATGCAATTGCCGCCGCCAGGACTCCCAATATGGATTCCCTTCAAAGGCTCTATCCAACTACAATTCTTGGCGCGTCCGGTGAGGATGTGGGCCTGCCCAACGGCCAGATAGGAAATTCTGAAGTCGGCCATCTCAACCTGGGTGCCGGCCGCATTGTCCACCAGGATCTCACGCGTATAAATAAGGCTATCGCATCCGGGGAGTTCCTGAAGAATCCCGCTTTTTCAAAATCTTTTGAACAGACAAAAAAGGCCTCGGGAAGACTCCACGTGATGGGCCTCCTGTCCGACGGAGGGGTCCACAGCCACATCGATCAGATAAAAGTCCTGGTCTCCCTTGCCGCTTCATCGGGGATCGATGATATTTTCATTCATGCCTTCATGGATGGAAGGGATACACCTCCAAACAGCGGAATTGATCACATACGGAATATGGAATCGCATCTCGCATCCCTTGGCAAGGGAAGTATTGCTGTTGTGTCGGGGAGGTACTATGCCATGGATCGTGACAACAGGTGGAACCGTCTGGAAATGGCCTACAGAGCCATGGTGGCCGGAAAAGGTGAGGTAGCCACATCAGGTGAAGAGGCTGTCCGGAAGGCATATGACCGTGGTGAGACTGACGAGTTCATACTCCCCACAGTCATCCAGGGGGAAAGTGGCGCCACAGGCCTGATCTCGGACGGTGACGGTGTCATTTTCATGAACTTCAGGGGAGACAGGGCAAGGGAGATAACCCATGCTCTTAACGACGCGGAGTTTGACGGTTTCACGCGGCCGGCAGTAGCGGACCTGTCATCCTACCTCTGTCTTGCCCAGTATGATGAGAGTTTCGACTATCCTGTGGCCTTCCCGCCCGTCGTCCTTGAAAATATTATGGGAGATGTTATTAGCAAGGAGGGGCTGACTCAGCTCAGAATAGCTGAGACAGAAAAATATGCCCACGTGACTTTCTTCTTCAACGGGGGCGTGGAGCAGCTTTTCGAAGGTGAGGACCGCTGCCTCATCCAGTCGCCGAAAGATGTGCCCACCTATGATCTCAAGCCCAGGATGAATGCCGATAAGGTTACAGAGGCGCTCCTGGAGAGGCTGGACTCGGGCAGATATGACTTCGTGCTTGTAAACTACGCCAATCCGGACATGGTGGGCCATACAGGGGTCTTTGAGGCTGCGGTAGCTGCTATTGAGGCAGTTGATGAGTGTGTTGGCCGGATCGCTGATAAAGTACTGAAGTTGGGCGGTGTTCTGATAGTCACTTCTGATCACGGCAACGCCGAATCAATGGTGGACCCTGGAGGTACGGCCCACACTGCACACACAACTCACCAGGTGCCGCTGGTTATAGTGGGCCCGGAATTCTCGAAAGGAAAACGCGGGCTTGCCGGGGGACGCCTGGCAGACGTGGCGCCCACCCTTCTCAAGATAATGGGTATTGCTCAGCCGGCGGAGATGACCGGCACCTCTCTGTTTTGATCCTGCGATGATCACCAGCAGGCGTTGGGTCGATTTTCTGGATATCATCTACCCGCCTCTATGCCTCCTGTGCGGCGATCTGTCAGAAGGAAAATATCCTCACTGCTGTAGTGAATGCAGAAGTGAATTCAATCCCATTACAGAGGGATACTGCACTTTTTGCGGTATACCCTTCCCGGTACCAGACACGCCGCACCCTTGCCTGGACTGTATCCGGAAAAAACCTCCATTCGAGTGGTGCAGGGGAATGTACCACTTTTCCGGCAGGATGTCTGAAGCGGTTCACGCGCTTAAGTACGGTAAAAAGCTCTCGTTGGCTGATGTGTTAAAAGGTGCAGTGGCTGAGGCAGCTTTATCAATGGATATCCCTCCCTTCGATGTGGTTGTTCCCGTTCCTGTATCACCCTGGCGCTTGATAAAAAGGGGATTTAATCAGGCTGCCCTGCTTGCCTCTCCTCTGGCTGATTATCACAATGTTCCACTTATAAGTAATGCTCTCAGGAGACGAGGCGCAAAGCCTCAGGTGGGATTGGGGCAGGCGCAAAGAGATGAGAATGTAAAAGGGGCATTTTGCACGGGCCGTTACCACAAGAAGCTTTCCGGCAGAAGGGTTCTTCTTTTCGATGACGTTTACACTACCGGAGCCACGGTAAAAGAATGCTGCAAAGTGCTGAAGGCCGCGGGAGCTGTGCCGCTGGTCCTTACCCTCGCCAGAGCGAAACAGGACCGGAGCTTCAGCAATCTCTGAGTGGAATTCAGGAATTGTCAATAAGGGTTTTTGAACCGTCATCCTTGACGGTTACTTTCAGAGGGCTGAAGCAGAAGGCGCATATGATGGAGTCCCCGGCTTCTTCACCACCATCGAGGGGAGTGTCGGCGGAGCATAAGGGACAGGGAAGTTCAGACATAGTGTTCTCCACTCTTCCTCTCCCCTGGTGGGAGAGGATTGAGGAGAGGGGGATATCCTACCACCCTCCCCTTTGTCCCCTCCCATCAAGGGAGGGGTGTAAATATATAATCCAATGTCTAATGTTCTAATATCTAATGCTCTAATCTCCAATTCCCAATACTAAACTTGAAACTCGTTATTAACAAAGTTATTGTAGCAATGTTGATAACTTCAAAAAAAGTCATCAACGGGACCATTAAGGGGCTCCCAAATCAATAACTTGCAGTGCAATTTATTGATTTGGGAGGAAAGTGAAAATGACACTCTTCACTTTCCGCAGAGTAAAAAGCCATGGATGGACTTTTTTCGACCCTGACAACGATGAAGCTGAAAAGACGATATCCCAAAATATTGATAATCTCAAGTATCGTTGCTGTATGTCAGAGGAAGAAAAAGACCGGCAACGGAAGGGCGGTCTCGATCACATGAAGAAGCGGCTGAAAAATTAAATGGTGGAAGTTGCGGGAGGTGGCGTGTGGTAAAGGGTCGCACACTGGTTTTGAACCGAAGGGCCAGGTTCGAATACGAGATCCTGGAGAAACTGGATGCCGGAATATCTCTTTTGGGAACGGAAGTAAAATCGATCCGCAACGGCAAGGCGAATATTCAGGAAAGCTATGCCGATATCCGGAACGGTGAAGTATTTCTGATAGGCGCTCACATAAGCCACTATGAGCAGGCTGGCCACTTCAATCACGATCCCGTCCGGGACCGCAAACTGCTTCTTAAGGCAAACGAGATAAAGAGGCTGTCGGGCAAGGTCCTTGAAAAGGGGCTGACCCTCGTCCCTCTCCGGCTGTACACCAGGGGGCGCCTCATCAAGCTTGAGCTGGGTGTAGGGAGGGGCAAGAAACTGCACGATAAGCGGGAGACGATCAAGAAACGGGAACAGGATTTAGAAATGGCCCGGGCGCTTAAAGACGACTGACAAGAGAGTTCTTACTTTCTAACAGGTGGTCGGACCGCACTGGCAGATCTTCATAAGTTCATCCAGGGGGCCTTCTGCCAGAGCTATGCAGGTATCGGCAGCTCCATAGTACATTTTGATCATTCCGTCATCCTCGACGATCAAGCCGCAGGGAAACACCACGTTGGGGACATCCCCGATCCGTTCGTAGTCGTACTCGGGGCCGAAGATGAAGTATGGAGTATAGCCGATGATCTTCTCCGGATTTTCCAGGTCGAGCAGGAGGGCTCCTATCCTGTACAGTCTCCCTGATGCAGTGGCCCGTACACCATGATACAGGGCAAGCCAGCCACAGTCGGTCCTCACCGGGGGTGTTGATATGCCGAGTTTCGAACCGCCCCATCCCGGCTCCGGAGTCATGATAGCCCTCGATCTTCCCCAGTGAACCAGATCGGGTGAGTAGGTGATCCATATGGATCCCGCGCCACTTCCGCCTCCCGTGGGACGGTTAATCATCACGTAATGACCATTGATTTTTTCCGGGAATAAAACGGCGTCCTTATTTTCAACCTCAGTGGCAAGACAGATGCGATTAAATTCCCTGAAATCATCTGTGCTGGATATAGCCACCCTTGGGCCATAAGGCCCAAAGGCTGTGTAAGTGATGTAATATGTTCCATCGATCATGGTAACCCGCGGATCCTCGAGTCCGAACCGCTCGTAAGGCTCATACTCAGGGTCTTCCGATGGTTGGGCCCAGATCTCTTCGTCGACTTTGAAGTTATATCCATCGTTGGATCTCGCTAGAGTTAAATGACTCCTTCCTCTCTGGTCCTCAATTCGGAGGATGAGCAGATATTTATTGTTGAATTTGATTGCGGCCGCGTTGAAAACGGTGTTGCAGGGATAGGGGACATCCTCCTTGGTCAGGATGGGATTATCTGAATAACGCTTGAAAGGGTAGAAAGATCCTTTGATCTCCATGGAATTTCTCCTTATTCGACCATGATGATACGGGATTCGATGCCTGGAATCTCCATAGTGGATCGGTAAATATCCAGGTGCTGATCGGCTACTATGGACCAGGATATTTCTTCTCTGACATATTGATCAGCCTTTTGTGAAAGGCTTTTGGCCAACGTGGTGTCGGAAAGTATGTTTACGATGTTCTGAACGTATTCTTCCCGGTTCTCACAGGTCATACCGGCCCCAGTTCTATCGAGGACCAGGCGCATGGCCACGCTGCTGCTGGCTAGGTTTTCTGAAAGCAAAGCAGTGGGCGAGAATTCCACTCTGTGAAGTGATGTTGTAGGGAAGGACCACCACGTCTGACGCGCTGATGGCGGAATCGAAGATGTGTTGAGGGAGCTGTCCCCTGAGTATGTAGATCTGATCCCTTTTGGGCGATTTGGATATTAAATCGAAAATAAAGTCCCTGTAATCCCTGTATTCTGTACCCCTGATTTTGCTCGCCAGGACCAGAACAGCGTCCGGGAGCTGTTTCACGATCTCAGGAAAGATATCAATGACCAGTTCGAAATTTTTCGAGGGCCTTAAGTACCCTGCCATCAGTATGATCCGCTTGTCCTCCGGGAGACCCAGGCGGTTTCTCGCGTCGGGGACTGTTTCCATATCCCTTGCCCCATGCGGAATGATGGCGATCTTTTGGAGCATCTCTGCGTCAAGTATATTTCCTAAGGACTCTTTCTGAAATGCTTCGTGAACTATAACTCTTTCTGAGTTGGAAACTATGGATTCGAAAATCATCTTCTGTTCCCAAGGAATGTTATCATACACAGTGTGCAGAGTGGTTACGACGGGGATGCCGGCCAACCGAAACTGCATTATCAGGGGGATGACGGAAACCCCGTAATAGTTCCCGAACAGGCCGAATTCGTGCTGAATGTGGACCACATCCGGTGTCAACCTCGACATGACCCTGAAAGCTTTACTGGCAAGATCACCGTCTTCGTAGTCGAATGACGGGTGGACCTGATGACCGCTCCCCCCGAAATGGGTGACTATATGCAGATCTGTCTGTTTCTTCCTCAATTTCTCACACAGGTATTGAGAATAGGTGGCTATGCCGCACTCGATGGGCGGGTAGGATGAAATGAAACCAACTCTCATTTGAGTTCACCTTCCTTTTATACTCTTTTAATTATAACGGTTTTTTCCGTTTTTGAGGCGGTTTCCGATCGGAAAGGAAAAATAAGTGAAAAAGGGGCCACAGCCAGATAGATGTCGTTCCCGCCCCCTTCCCAATACCGTATATCGTCAATATGCTATATACTGCACTCGGGATAAACGCGGAGCATAGCGATATACAAACCAGACCAGACGGATGACAGAATCAAGAAAACACCGATATCTCAGATTTATCCCTGCATTGATCCTGGCAGCTCTCGTCCTGTTGTCTATCTTCATATTGGCAGCCAGGGCCCTCCTCGTGGAAGATCGTTTCAGCAGCATCACGGGGCTCAAGGGAAGCTTCGGGTTCGCCGTTTTGAAGCACGATGCACTGGTGGTTGCCCTGGTCCTGATCATACTCCTGCCCGTCATACTAATGAAAAGTCGTGCCGTCGGTTTTCTGGCAAAATCAGCTGCGCTGCTGCTGACGAGTTTTTACCTGGCTGATTTTCTTGTCTTTTATCTGTTCAACCTCAGGCTATTCTGGACAGATATCTTCATATACGGAGCGGACGTAAGGGCCGTCTTTTTCCAGTTGGCCTCCATGCTGGGGCCGGCCGGGAACCTGCTCC
>QIFJ01000136.1 GCA_003229755.1 Pseudomonadota bacterium | reverse complement strand
ACCTGAAACCGGCTAAATTGATGGGAGTGGAATCCAGGGGTATGCTGCTGGCCGCCGAGGACGATTCAGGAATTCACGTGCTTACTTTTGAAGCTGATGTGAAGCCGGGAACGCGTATTAAGTAGTTTGAAACGGTTATAATGAGTGAACTCGCATTAATAGATTCCCACGCTCACCTCGAGATGAAACAGTTTTCAGACAACCTGGACCAGGTAATTCACAGGGCCAGGGCGGCTGGCCTCATTCATATCGTCACTGTTGGCTCCACACTGGCCGAAAGCAGGCGGGCCGTAAAGATCGCTAAACAGTACCACGATGTCTCCGCAGTAGTCGGCATCCACCCCCACGACGCCCAGGACTCGGATGACCACACAATTAATGAATTGAAGTCGCTCGCCGAAAATGATGAAGTCGTAGCGATCGGGGAGACGGGCCTCGATTTCTTCCGGAACCGGTCCCCTCGCCCCCTCCAGGAGGATTCCTTTCGGAAACATATAAAGCTGGCCGTTGAAACCGGTCTTCCTCTGGTTGTCCACGTTCGCGACGCATACGAGCGTTCCCTCCAGATCATGGCCGAACAGCCCCTGCCCGAAAGGGGCTTTGTGATTCACTGTTTTTCGGGAACTGTCGATGATGCCAGTGACTTCCTGAAAATGGGGGCATTCCTGTCTTTTACCGGAACCGTGACCTTCCCATCCCGGAAGAACCGGGAGTGGACCGAAAAGGTCCTGTCAGCAGTCCCCCTCGAGCGTATTATGGTGGAGACAGACTGTCCCTACCTCACCCCTCATCCATTCAGGGGCAAGCGCAACGAACCGGCAAACGTGATTCTGGTAGTAAAGAAGATAGCAGAGCTCAAAGGGCTCTCCTTTGATGACGTGACGCGGGTCACATCCAGGAACGCCATCAACTTTTTTAAACTATCCATCTCCCTTCCCGGCTCCACGATCGCCTACACGATCCGCGACTCCGTTTATCTTAACGTAACAGGAAAGTGCACTAACGAGTGCATATACTGTCAGAGAACCACCGATCCCGTGGTGAAGGGTCACAACCTGAGACTGTCCATGGATCCTGGCGTAGATGAGATGATACAGGCTCTGGAAACCGAGGGCTGGCAGGACCGTTCGGAAGTGGTTTTCTGTGGATACGGTGAACCAACTATCCGTCTTGAGGAGATAAAAGAGGTGGCGCGGCGGCTAAAAGATTCAGGAGCCGAAAAAGTCCGTCTTAATACAAACGGCCTGGGTAATCTCATTCACAAAAGGAGTATTGCCGGTGATCTGAAAGAACTAGTGGATGTTGTATCCGTGAGCCTCAACGCCCAGGATGCAAGGACTTACACACAACTTTGCCGCCCCACCTACGGCCGGGAGTCATTTAATTCCCTTCTGGATTTTTCCCGGGAGTGCATCTCGGCCGGTATTGAGGTGGTTCTCACCGTGGTTGACCACCCCTCGGTGGATATACCGAAGTGCCGCAAAATAGCCCACAGGATGGGCGCAGAATTCAGGGTCAGGCATTTGAATGAAGTTGGATAAAGCGTAGTTCCACGTTCCAGGTTCCATGTTTATTGATACGGAACTCGGAATTCAGAATTCAGAAGTCAGAAGCCAGAATCGTGATTGGTGATCTGTGATTAGTAAAATCAGGCAATGGGCTTTGGGCTCTGGGCCTAGAAAAAGTACCACAACCTAACACTTCCTCTCCCCCTTGTCGGGTCGTAGCCTTGGCGAAGACTGATGGCGGCCTTTCCCCTCGGCAGGCTCGGGACAGGCAGGGTTACGTAGGGTTCTTATCAGGGGACGTCGTCCCTGTCGTCAATAGCGGAGGGCTCGCGCGCCTCCGGAAGGCCCCGCGATCCGGCCTGCAAATCCCGGAACAATGTTTCCATCTCCTCTAAAGCCATGATCGCGCGTTCCAGTGGGAGCTCCGCCCAGCGGCGCATCTGCTCGCGCCGGGCACCCTCCCATGTGGTCAGGCTCCAGTCAATATTCTGTCGGCTGCGGAGGTAATCAGTTTTTTTCATGGTCATCCAATATCATGCGAAGATGCTTAACGTCTATCCTGTCTTCCGGACGGCCCGCTTCCTCCTTCATGGCGATCAATGTTGTAATCCTGACCACGCGCACCTCAAATCGGTCAAACAAGGCCTTTCGCAGGGCCGCTTCGTACTCTCTGTCAAAGTCGAACGGTTCCTCGACGAACACGTCTATGGGCGTCTCCCTGTGATCGTCGCTCCAGAACTGAAGTACCTTCATGCCCTTTTCACGAATCCAGCGGTCGCGACTCCCGGTATCGGCGAATTGTTCTGCGGTGATCGGCACACCGGGCCGATAACCGAGTCTGTTCAAGGCCTCAAAGGTACGCCGGATGTTATCCGGCTCCAACTGGATTACCAGATCCACATCGTTGGTAAACCGCAGATAGCCATGAGCGACCACCGCCAGGCCGCCGACCACGAGGTAACGGACCTTGCCACCGTTGAGCGCCTCGACGATCGCGGATACGCTTTCCAGCTTCATAAAATACACCTCACATCACGAAAGTGCCTGAGCCCCCTCTGGCGCCCAAAAGCCACGAATGGACTTTTTTCGACCCTGTCAATAGTACCTGCGCCAGAACCCGGAAGTCAAAATATTCATTTTGACACGAAAACTCTTAACTCACTCACATTTCCCTGGGTTCGAGGACAAGCAGCACACCTGTGAGGACCTCATCAAACCGGGCCAGGGACAGCCTGCCTATCCTTTCTGAAAGGTATTCCTTGTCCAGGGTGACCAGTTGGGTCACGTTGACCACGAAGTCTTTCGGAAGGTTCGCCTCCCCCTTTTTCAGGAGGACGTTGCCGGGAGAGGAAGCGCGGGCCAGGTTGGAGGTGAGGGCGCTCAGGACCACTGTACGCAGCCTGCTTTTGTTGAAAACATCGTTGGAGATAACGACGTGGGGATGACGGTAGCCCGGCGCCGACCCGCGAGGCTCACCAAGGTCGACCCAGTAGATCTCGCCCTGGCGGATCGTCAATAGGGTTCCTCGGCGATGCGTTTCGCATAGCGCCTCCTGGCCCGTCTCCGAAGTTTTGCCTCGGAGGAATCCTCGGCCAGGTCACATGCCCTGTTAACGGCTTCAAGAAGTTCCCTTGACTGGCGCTTTTCGAAGAACTCCTCTACAGCGCGGGCGAAGACCTCGCTCCGCGAGATCCGGTTTTTCTTCGAGAAACCCTCCACCTCGCGAAAGAGATCATCGGGTATGGAGATAGCAATCTTCATACCTTTAGTATGACCATTGGTATGAAACATGTCAATGAATTTTATTAAATACATACTCTGACACTCTTGCCCGAAGTCAGAATTCAGAAGCCAGAATCCAGTCGAAGTTCGTAGTCGAAGTATTTTCATCATATAGAACACTTGGGATGTCAAATTAATCCCTCTCCCTCTTGTCAGGTCGTAGCTTTAGCGAAGACTGATGATGGGAGAGGTTAGGAGAGGGTGAGTTATTGTATCTTGGGTCATGGGTCCTGGGACTGAGACCGGACTCCGGCCGCCCATACGGGCGGACCGCAGGATTTTCTCAGCCTGGCAGTTAAAACGTCAAAATACATACTCTGACACTGATCCGCGCAAAGGCGCAAAGAACGCTAAGAAAGAATAGAGTTGGGGTTTACACAAGGAGAAAAAAGCCTTTAACGCAGAGGACCCCTTGTCGGGTCGTCTCCAGGTTGAAATAGCTAAAGCCTTCTCGCTTCCAATATGGTACTAAAAACTTTCATGGAAATGCCAACAGCAAGAGTCCTTAAGACGGTTTGTCGAAGGATGTGTCTACGATATCACGGCGCTCAAAACACGTGCCGCCTCCACACATACGCTGGAGACCAGAGATGATCGAAAGAGCATTCGTTCACATCACCGGCCCTTCCGGGGTCGGCAAGACAACGCTCATCGAGCGCCTGCTCCATTCCAACTTCTCGAAACTTCTATCGGCGATACGTGCCGAAGAAGATGAAAAGGTCGAAGAGTTCGATGAGCTCGCTATCCTGACGGATCCCGAACTGCAGCGCTACCATGAGGCCGGCGCGGCGGTGGTCGCCCGTTACCGTTTCTCTCCAGACACCAGGAAGAGCGATGCCTTCTTCACCACGGACTTCATGTTTGAGTATTCAGAGGGCGTGCTTATCGAGGGTGACCTTCCGCTGGGCTTCCCCCCCAGTCTGACGGTGTACGTGGCAAAGCCCCCTGCTGAAGGCACATCTCTTCTTCGACGCCTTACCATCGATAGGGCAGCGATGTACGCCTCTGAATTAGAATATGCCCAGAAGTTTCTTCGCAGCCCGGACGGTGTCGAAAAAATACTCAAATCAATGACGCCGGAGCTTTTCGACATGACTGACATAGACGTTGAAATTCTCGGGAAAGTACACGAATCCGTGCTCGCGAAGCTCGAAAAAAAGCGAGGTAAGGGGCCACTGCCCCCTGTCGAACGCTGGATGCTCACTGAGGGATATTCAGGGATCGAATCGGCAAGGGTGGTCGTTGTCAACGTGCGGTCCGAAACGGATCGACGCCGGGCGGAAAGCCTGCTGGCCGATCTGAAACTGCTTCGGGAGGAAAAGGATATCTTCGACGATATCATCGGATGGAAATGCCGCCGCACACCCATTACCACTGCCGCTGCGGACATCTCCAATCCCAAGGACAAGGAACTCCGACGCATCATCACCCGCATCAAACGCACCTTCGTTCTTAATTAACCGGCACGATTTCACAACAATTAATGGGGTCACCATCCATCTTCGCGCTCTTCCCATCCTGTCTCTGCCCTGACTTCTTCAATAAGGAACCGCACTCCCTGGTTGTCCGTCGGATTGAGCCATAGCATCCGGTCAAAAATATGCCCGGCCTCCTCAAAACGGCCCAATTGCCAGAGGCATAACCCGTAACTGTGCATACATCTCAGAAACGGACGATTGTCAATGCGGCCCCATAAAAGTACGCCTTCGAAACCATCACCAAGGGAGAGTTCCCCGATTCGCAGGCCCACTTCGTAGTGGCGGATGGCAAACTCGGGCCTGTGGTCGAAGAAAATGTTACCGAGGTGTGCATGAGCGTCAAGACAGCGCAAGTCGGTCCGGCAAAGTTCCATGAGGATTCTCTTCGCTCCCCGGCGGTCACCCGCAGCCATAAGATCGTTGGATTCGATGACAGGGTCCGAGAACGGATCGTCAGGATTCTCGCCGGGCATCACCTGTTCCATCTCGAATCCGTGCCGAGGACCGTGGGCAATGATCGGCTCGGCCCACTGCTTGCGCGGCTTGACCGTAATTATCTCCCCGGGGACAACATCCCGTAGCCGGACCGGTCGGAGGGTGACGACCCCGTCGCTATCCGGAAACCGGCACCGCACGGCCTTCTCCATGACTGAAAGAACAACCAGTTCAAGGGGATCGTTCATGTTGAGGAGCCTTCGTAGTGTGGTAGCGTGTATTTTGCTATTTCAGCTAAATCACTCAGTAAAATCATAATTCATGCTCTGGCACTGTAGAAACGGTTCCGCAGTCTTTACTTTTTCCCGATGGGCGTTCCTTCCAGGCCATCCAGGATCTCGAGAAATCGGCGCTTGCGATAGTGTTCTTTTCTCAGTGTTTCCAGGTAACGCTTCCACTCTGATTGTTTCTTCACCTGGTTCATAACCCTGGCCGCTTTGCGCAGGTACCGAGCCGCCTCCTGATATGCGCTGGGTTTAACCTGAGCGATCAGTCGTTGAGCCTTGTTCTTCCAGATGTCCACCGCCCGATCCGGTGCGTGTGTTTGAACAGAATCCGCGATTTCATCTTCGTTGATCCCACGCCACCTTGATCCCTTCTCGTGAAGTTGATCATACCAGTGTAGCACCTGATCCAGCTTTTTTTCCAGGATAGCGATACCAATGAGTTTGTCCATCATGGGAAAACGGTCCCCTCGCTCCGCTTTCGGTGTATCCAGGCAGGTTTCCGGAAGCGGCCAGTCCTCTTGCTTCCAGGGCAGTTCTCCTGTTTCGAGGTAATTCAACAAGTTGCGGCGCACCTTTGGCCAGGCCTTGATCTTACCGCAGGCTCTCTTACAGTCCTCGAAGGTTTTTCGGGAGGGGTGGCGCACGAATTCTTCTACCTGAATCGCCGCCACGTCAGGCCAGTTTCCTTCAAGCGCGCGCACTTCCCGCAGTTGTTCGCGCAGGGCCGTTGCAGTACCAGGCCATTTCCCTTTCAGGGCCTGAAGCCCTTTCTGAATCCAACGCTCGGCGTCTTCATAACGCCGCGCCACCACCAGTCGTTTTACCAGGCGGACATAGCTATCCGTTTCTTTGGCCTCGGCTTCGCACAACGGGATGATATCGTCCTTTCGGCCAGCCCTTTCCAAAGCATGGATGGCCCAGTCACTAAGCTTGTCACGTGTGAAGTCGCGATGATAATCGTCCTCATCTTCGCCACTTTCCATCCCGCTCAAATGAGCCAACAGACGATCCGCCAGTGCGTGCCATGCTGATTCAGGGTGCCGCCTGTGCAGGTACCCGGCAAATTCCCCGCAAACTTCAAACTGATCCTTGAGCAGGGCCTCCAGAGCCCAGTTCAGCTTGTCCGCAGGATCAAGGGATGACCGATCCAATGCCTCGACAATCACCGGCATACAGCCGGCAATCTCCATAGCGGTTTCGCCCTCATCGTGGCTCATCCCCACCTGGAGGGTGCCCGTAGTCACCAACTCCTCCCCAAGGGTTAGCACGTCGTCGACATATCCTTCCTTGAGCAGAGTTTCAAGCTTTCCGCGGATCCCGGAATAGTCCGGCGTAAAGCCCTCATCTCGCCAGTAGTCTCGCCAGCCCGGCTCACCCCCGATTTCACGGATCTCCTGGCGCATGCGCGCCACCAGGGTATTGATATTCCCGGAGATCAGCTGTTTGCGATCGTAAAGACCCTGCGCTATTTCAGGGTACTGCTTAGCAAGGTCATGGATCAGCTCGATGAGCTGGGCTTTGGTCTTGCCCTCTAGTAAACCGTCGATATCCTGTCGCAGGTCCTCGGACATGACATTTTCATTATCATTCGGCTCATCATCCCACTCTTCATCTTCCAATAGTTCCAGACGATCATCATCCTGTTTTGCTTTGGGAACGCGCCGGTTGTTTTCGACCTGTTTCAGGTACTCGATCACCACGGCCACCCCGTGCTTGCAGTCCAATTCGTAAGGGCATGTGCAGATCGAATCGAGCTGATCGTCATCATCTATGTCCACCCTGGTAGCATAGCGCTCCGTACCGTCCACCCATGCAACCAGAATACTGTCGTCCGTTACGGCCAGATCGGAAACACGCCCCTGCCGTTGATAGCTTTTACCCCGAGAGACGATTTTACTGCCGGCCCATTCCTCAAGATCGTTCCAGGTCAGGCTGGCAAACCGGGGCGATCGTGTTTTGCTGTTCATCATATCCACACTACTCCTAACCTACACCCCTGGCAGATGTGGGGTCCATGGACCCTCCCTAAGATACGACCCCAGATCCATTAAGATACGACCCCAGAATTTCCTTACTTATATCCATTGGCAAAATGAGACATCAGGCAATTTCGTTCTTTCTTTCATCCATCCCCAATGAACGTGCAACTATCTCAGGATAGTCCTGGACCACCTTCAGCAATGCCCGGGCAGGACCTGTGGGCTGCCGACGTCCCTGCTCCCAGTTCCTCAAGGTTTTGGGGCTAACGCCAATCATCCTCGCAAACACCGGTTGGGATAGATTCAGATCATTTCTGATCTTTTTTATGTTGACGGGCTTAAACTCGAAAACCCTGCTGGGGCGCAGTTCACCTCTTTTAATTTTACCGGCCTGACGAATACTCTTAATCAGGTCCTCAAAATCACGGTCATCCATCCAATTCCTCCTTATCGCATAGCCAAGTGTACGCCATTGGGGTACCCCTGTCAACAAATGTCTTGAATCAGAAAAGACGCGGAGAACACGAAGGTATACGTATCGCGGTAATAATAACCGTCATTGCGAGGAATGCCGCAAATAGCGAGATGACGCGGCAATCTTGTCAAAAAACCTTAACGCAGAGGGCCGCCCTCAATCCCTCCCCCTTGAGGGCCTGCCCTGCCTGCCCTGAGCTTGTCGATGGGAGCCTGTCGAAGTGGGGAGGTTAGGTGGGGGTTAGTCACTGTAACCTGGGTCCTGGGACGTGGATCTTGGAACTCCAGCCGAAGGCTGGCCGGGCAATCCAGCACCTGATCACCACGTTATGCCTCCTGTTTTCCCCAAAGAGCCTGACACCGATTCTTACAGACTATATTTCAGGAATCCTCATCAAGTTGAGGAATGTGTGAAAGACGAGCTTGCCCGCCGACTTGTCCTTCGAAGCCTAGCGCGAAGAAGGAAGCTTCAGCGAAGGTTGGAACTGACCCCAAGGCTTCCCATAACTCACCCTCTCCTAACCTCTCCCATCATCAGTCTTCGCTAAAGCTACGACCTGACAAGAGGGAGAGGGATTTACCCCCATACCCCGTTACGCCGATACAATGGCCGGAACCCTGGATAACCAAATGCAAATCAGGCCGGGGTTTTGGTGAATCACGAAGCGAAGCTCAAGGGGGTTGCGAAGGCGAGTGA
>QIFJ01000026.1 GCA_003229755.1 Pseudomonadota bacterium | reverse complement strand
CGGTGTGCTCCCGTATCAGGCTGATCTGGGTCGTCGCCAGACCCTCCTCTTCCAGGTAATGCGCAAGCCCGCCCACGGCGCGCGTGCAGTGAGGTCATACAGGAACCAGGATGACGGCATCAACCGAATCTTCCTTAAGCAGTGTGGCCAATTTACGTGCCTTCTGCTCCATGTCTCTCGGATCTGTAGCTCCCATAAAGGAGTAGTGGTTATTACCAACACTCCCTACAACACCATCTTCCGCAAGTTCATTTAGCCGGTCAATGGGGAATGTAACGTTGATGTCCTGGAAGAATCCTGTCCGGTCGAAATTGGGAGAAATGTGGGACATCACGATGTCGCCGCCTTTAACATCTCCGGGAATAACACGGTAATCGGCTGATTTTTTTTCAAAGTCCGGGTCACTTTGTACATGAATTCCTGCCGAAGATATTATGGATATCCTGGCGTCCTTCAGATCCGGGCTCTTGACCCAGGGTGTTGACTCAAACTCCGGACAGTCAAGGGAGGCCAGATACGAACGTCTTGGTTCAGGTATGTCACTCAGTTTCGGCATATGGCTTATCTCCTGGTTAGCTGGTGGAATATCAGTATATCACGCCGGGGTTTTTGTGGATCACGATGCGAAGCTAAAAGGGGGTTGCGCAGCCGAGTGATTACACCCAAAAGCCCGGCGTGATATAAATTAATTCCACTCCTTCAATTTGCCCGAAATAAATTCAATAATAGATTCGTGTTCCTCTCTGCCGCTTCCGCTGATCGTTAAAGGCTCACCGAAGGCAAACCGGACTCTTCTCGATGGGTCTATCCTGCCGAACTCCTTGACTATCCTCCCGATCCCCCAGGCGTCTGTCTTCATGGCAACCGGGATAGCCGGCACCTGGGCACGCCTTGCCAGCTTTACCCCGATAGTGTTGAATTGTTCCGGATCAAGGCTCTGGCTCCGCGTAGTCTGGGGAAAGATTATCATTGATGAGCCGCCGCGCAGCTTCTCGCGCCCCCCTTCCAGGACAGCTTTCAGATCATCCCTGGGATTTACTCTGCCGACAAGGATCGGATCTCTGCTGCTCATCACATGCTTGAACACTGGATACTGGACGAGGCTCTCCTTGACAACGAAGGTCACTTCAAGGAAGGGCTGTATTATACCGGGGAGCACCATGGTCTCCAGTGTACTCATGTGGTTCCCGATAAACACACATGAAGAATCCAGGTGCCTTAGAATATCCAGGCCCTCCACTGCAACATCGACCCCAACCGATTCAAGCGCCCGCAGCACTTCGAGGCTGCTGTCCGCCCATGCCTTACTGTCGTAAAGGCCCCGTTTTGCCATCCTCGTCGATCTGAAGACGATGCCCAGGTACGTGCTGTACATGACGAGGTTGGGAAAGAGCCTGGCGAGCCAGGAGATCTTTCGTTCAGGAGTTCTGTATATATCGCCGGGAACCAGATACTTCATTGTAAATAGCACGTGTAGATAAAAAAGGTCTTCATAAGGCAATTCCAGCTCATGGCAGGACTTCCCTGTATCGGAAACAGTCCAGCGTATGGTCGTTTACCATGCCCGCGGCCTGCATAAAAGCATAACATATAGTCGATCCCACGAACCTGAAACCTCTCTTCTTGAGATCCTTACTCATGATCTCCGACTCCGGTGTGCATGAGGGGATCTCATCCAGGAACTTGAAAGTATTGACAATGGGATTACCCCCTGCAAAATCCCAGATATAGCCGTCAAAGCTCCCGAACTCTTTCCGGACCTCGAGGAAAGCCACTGCATTGGAGACTGTGGACTCTATTTTCAGCCTGTTGCGGACGATACCGGGATCGTTCATGAGTTTTTCAACCTTTGTTTTCGTATACCGGGATATTTTTTCCGGATCGAAGTTGTCCAGGGCCTTTCTGAAATTCTCCCGTTTCCTCAGTATTATCTCCCAGGAAAGCCCGGCCTGAAAGGCATCCAGTGTCAGGAACTCAAAGAGCTTCCCGTCATCGTGAAGGGGCACTCCCCATTCCGTGTCGTGATACTGGATCATTAACTCACTTTTAGCCCATTGGCATCTGGTTTTCATTGTCAAACTCGTTTAAGTGCCCTGGCCCTGTTCTTCAACGCTCGCCGCTCCTTTGAGGTTGCTGATAATATCAGCAATACTCACCAAGCTTCAATACATGATTGGGTCGAAAAAAGTCCATTCATGGTATTTTTCTCAGCGGAAAGCGAAAAATATCATTTTCACTTTCCTCCCAAAATTTTGTTATTGTCGCAAAAAGTCCTTGAGTGGCTTTTTGCTCCTCGGGAAGGGAAAAGCGTCGTTTTCCCTTCCCTCATGAATCCATAACTCACGTTGCAGGTTATGGATTCGGGCGCCCACGCTCGGGCGCGATTGTAATGCTGTGCAAGTCATCGATCTGGGCGCCCCTCGATGAGCGCGTTATTTAAAGAAATTAAAACCAGCATTACCATGTTGAATTTCAGGAACTGTTCCTGCAGTATGTTTATATTAACCACAAACAAACCATCCCTGAAAGGGAGGCCTCAAATGCGGCACACATATCTCTTTGAAGAAGGCACATGGAAAACCTCGGGGTGTTACTGGGATAACGTGGGGGATGTTCTGGACGCGGAGGGAGAAGTCACAATAACCCACGAGGGCGACCTCTGGATCAATATCGGCAAGATCATCCTCAAGTCTGACCCGCCTGAGGAGTTCGAAAACTTTTACGAGATAATTCCTCCTGCGAAAGGCAAGCGTCTGACTGAATGGACTTCCATCAATCCTGACCTGGGCACATTCAGCGGTGTTATAACCTTCCTGAACGATGCCATATTTTCCCTCTCCAACTCCGAGGACGGGCAATATGCAGGTTTCGATCTGTTGCTGATGATCGATGAGAACAATTACATCAACAGGGGAGGTCTCTTCATGGGAGATGATCTGCAGTCATCCTGGTCCATGGAGCTTACAAGAAAATAGTGACGTATCCTGAAAGTTCCTGTGGAAAATATTCTCCGACCCTATCTGAAAAAGAGATTCTCGATGTAAATTTCCTCAAAATCCGGCTCATCCGCAACTGGAACGAACTCAACTGACCCGGCAAGGGTCTCTACATCATCCAGAAATTCAGGGGACAGGAGGCAGTAGGATGCCCCCACCAGGGCAGAGTTTCCGGAAAGAACAAAACGATCTTCAGGAAGGTTGGGAAGTAATCCGATCCTGACAGCGCTCTTTACATCAAGCATCGACCCGAAGGCCCCGGAAACATAGATAGTCTCCAGGTTTCCGTTGTCAAGACCGATTTTTCCAAGGAGAAGAGCAAGGACCGCCGATACGGCAGCCTTGGCTTTCTGTACCGCTTCCACATCTTGTGGAGTAAAGATCACACTTCCGGATTCATCGAGTATCAGGCCCTCTTTACCCAGCATGGGATGGCTGTCTTTGTGCACAAGTCCGCTCCTGTCAACTAACCCCAGCCTCACCATTTCGGAGACGACATCCACAATGCCTGTTCCGCAGATACCAACAGGTTTACTGCCGCCTATAGCCTGTACTTTTACATCACTCTTCCCTAACCGAACCTGGTAGATCGCTCCAGCATCGGCTCTCATGCCGTTATGTATCTCACCACCCTCGAAAGCCGGGCCCGCCGCTGCCGAGGCGACCAGGATCTTTTGGCCCTGCCATACAGCGATCTCGCAGTTTGTCCCTATGTCGATAATCGCTCCTGTCGGCCTGCCCTGAATAAGGGCAGCCTGTAAGGAGACCGACGCATCCGATCCAACGAAACCTCCTATGGGCGGAGGAAAGGCAAGTTGTGGAGGCAGGCTGGAAACCGCTTCTATCTCCAGTTCAGATGGAGAACACACTACGATCTCAGTCAGTTCTGGACCGAAAGGAGGTTCTATCAGGCTCTTGACATCAAGCCCCAGGGCAATGTGGTGGATTGCCGTGTTGCCAACGAGCACTGCCCTGGAAGCCCTGCTCCACAGAACATCATTTCTGAAACACAGTTTTTTAAGTAGACCCGATATGGATTTCCACAGCGTGGCACGCATCTTTGACGAAGTGTCGTCTCCCGAATGATAGGCACCAAGGCGTGAGATAATATCCTCACCCCAGGGAACAAGGGGGTTGGCGGTGGAAATAATATCCATCGGCCGCCCGGTTTGCATGTCGTGCAGGGAAGCAGCCACAGAAGACGTTCCTATATCCACGGCAAAGCCGTATCCCTCCTCATCGGGAACAAATCTTTCCGGCTGCCACAGCACGGAACCGAAGGTGCTTTTCCACCTGCCAGTCCGGTCAAGCTCCAGCAGTCTTTCCTCGTCAATGCCGATCCTGAGGCCGCTAACCAGGATTATTCTGCAGGCCAGACGGTCACCTGCAGAAACTGCCTCCTTTCCCAGGAGTCCGGCCTCTGGTTTTTCAGGCGCACCGGCGTCGCCCTCAATGATCCTGACAACACACCTTCCGCAATCACCCCTGTCAGCGCAGGTGCCGTCAAGGAAAACACCCTCTCCCCTCAACGCCTCCCTGAGATTGATACCGGGCGCAGATTTAACAGTACCTATTCCCTCTATTTTGATCTCTACCAGTTCTTTTTGGTCTCTTTTTGCCATTGTTGATTACTGTACCCGGAATAACGCTTATTTGAAAAGGAAATTAGAGATTAAGATCCATCTCCCAATTTGTTGGTGGGATTTCTGTAAAGTGTATTCATCAGGCCGGGCTTTTGGGTGTAATCACTCGCCTTCGCAACCCCCTTTGAGCTTCGCTTCGTGATTCACCAAAACCCCGGCCTGATATATATTTTTCATTCCAGGTTCTGACCAGGGTTCCGGTACCTTTTGCAAACCCAGCGCCTCTTGCCCGATTCCACTCATCACGCGTTACGCATAACGATTTGCGCATCACTATCTTGAAACCTGAAACTATCTTTTTATTACCCCACACAATACACTGTTTTTATGAGCACCAACGGCTATCAGGTTAAAGAGCACACATCCCGCTGGCTGATACTGGGTCTTGTCCACTTTGCCGTTTTTTCCTTTGCCGTAACCTTGCAGATGATACCTCCTGTTGTAGGGATACTGGTGGAGGAACTCAGCATGAGCTATACCCAGGCTGGTGCCCTGATGGGTCTTTTCACCCTGCCTGGGATCTTCCTGGCTCTGCCGGGTGGGTATTTCGCGGACCGGTTGGGGCCCAGGATCGTGGGCATCTGCTCCCTGATCCTTCTGTTTGCAGGCACCATGGTGATGATACCTTTAAAACCCCTCTATCTCTTTCTGGGACGGTTCCTCGCTGGAGTGGGCGGTTCGATCATCGTTATCGTGGCACCGCAGATCATCACTCGTCGATTCCTTGGAAAGGAGCTCGGGCTTGCAATGGGGATCTTTGCTACAGCCGTTCCCCTTGGCACCATCATCTCCTTTAATCTCCTTGGTCTGGCCGGAAAGAGCTGGGGTATATTATCCGTATTCATCATTGCCGGAGCGCTTTCACTCACCGCCCTTGCAGCATACATGATCGCATTCAGACCGGCTCCCGAGCCCGGCCGGCAACTGACTGGCATTCGCATTGGCAGCGAACTGAGATCCCTGGGCAGGGATATCTGGTTAGTTGCCCTGGTGTGGACCCTCTTCAACATGGGGATACTTTCCTTTTTCACCTTCGGGATCAACTACTTTGCCATCCGCGGCTTCGGACCGGAAATGGCAAATTTTCTGGGAAGTTTGCCTATGGGACTTTCCATCCCCCTTGTTCCCGTCTTCGGCTATCTTGCGGACCGTTTCGGATGGAGAGCAGGCCCCCTGATAATCGGCAGCGTCATATGCGGCGCATCTATTTTGCTGATTGCCTTCGATCCTGTGAGAGCAGTCTTCTGGACAGTTCTACTCGGGTTGGGGATCTCGTTAATCCCTCCCGTTATATTTACCATGGCAGGAGAAGTAGTCTCTCCAGGAAGAACCGGTATGGGTTTCGGGCTTTTGACCGCGATGTTCAATGCCGGTGTATTCCTCAGCATACCCCTTGCAGGCTATATCAAGGACCTTACCGGAACCTACAGTGCAAGCTTCGTGCTGATTTCAGCTTTCTCCTTCGCGGGAGGTATAGTTGCTTTCAGCCTGCTCAAGGTGGGACCTGGAGGCAGAACCCACTGATATTAAATATTGTTAGGGTCGTAAAAAGTCCATCCATGGCTTTTTACTCCTCGGGAAGGAAAAAGCGTCGTTTTCCCTTCCCTCACGAATCCATAACTATATATTTAGGTTATGGATTCGGGCGCCCCTTAACGGGCGCGTTGATAACTTTTTACGAAGTCATCAACGTTGATTCTCTGTTAAACTGTTTTCTAGAGATCATTTGAAAAGGAGGTATCTCATGATACTGGCTGAAAAGGTTGCATTGGTCACAGGCGCAAGCAGGGGGATCGGAGCCGCGTCTGCCATATTGCTAGCCCACAACGGAGCTGCCGTGGCTGTGAACTATTTTCAGAGTCAGGATGCCGCAAACGCTGTTGTGGAAAAGATCCAGGCAGGCGGTGGGAAAGCCTTCGTGGTCAAGGCGGATGTCCGTGACCCGGAACAGGCAGCGGGAATGGTGAAGGAGACGGAAAAGACATTGGGTCCTGTGGACATTCTCGTCAACAACGCCAGCATCGGTTTTCCCATAAAACCCTTTATGGAGTTTACCTGGGCGGAAATGGAGGCAAAGTTGACGGGTGAGATCCAGGCGTCCTTTAACTGCTGCCAGGCTGTTATTCCGGGAATGGTTTCAAGAAAATATGGCCGGATAATAAATATAAGCAGCGGCCTCTCCAAATCCCCCGGTGCCGGATTCGTCGCCCACATGACGGCCAAGGCGGGGCTGGATTCCTTCACCAGGTCACTTGCCCACGAATTCGGTCCCAACGGGATTACAGTAAATACCGTCGCCCCGGGTCTGACTGATACAGACGCCACCTCTTTTCTGCCCCAGGAGGCAAAAGACGGTTATGCCGCCCATGTTCCTTTAAGGCGCATCGGTATGCCTGACGATGTAGCAGGAGCGGTTCTTTTTTACGCAGCTGATTACTCCCGGTTTATCACAGGTTCTTACCTGCCCGTGGACGGCGGGTCAATAATGCTCTAGAGATCCAGGAGCCTGTCGGAGAACCGCCTCAGGCATTGGATGGATCAGAAATTAAAGGCCGGGGTTTTGGTGAATCACGAAGCGAAGTTAAAAGGGGGTTGCGAAGGCGAGTGATTACACCAAAAACCCGGCCTATTGAATAAACAATACCGGAGTTTCACCAAGTAATCGGGAGATGAACCATAATATGTCGGAGCGGTTCCCGAAATGCTATCAGGGGACGAGGACTGCTGCGCCGTTTATCCTGCCCTCCGCAAGAAGGGTGAGAGCCAGGTTAGCGTCATCCAGGGAAAAGGCCCGGGTCTGTGTTCTGATGGGGATCTCAGGCGCCATTTTCAGCAGTTCCTCTCCATCTTGCCTGGTACTAGCGGTAACGCTTTTGATGGATCTTTCGTAGTAGAGGTGCTTTTCATACTCCAGTTCCGGCACGGGGCTCATGTGTATGCCTGCAAGGACAAGGGCACCGCTTCTGTCCAGGGCTTCCAGGGCCGGCGGAACAAGCTCCCCTGCAGGCGCGAAGATAATGGACGCATCCAGTTTCGTATTCGGCCTGTCCCCTGGCTCTCCGGCCCAGACAGCCCCCAGATCTTCCGCCAGTTCGCGGTGGGCAGGCCCCCTGGTAAAAACGTACACCTCACACCCTGTGTGCCTTGCTACCTGTATGGTGATGTGTGCGGAAGCGCCAAAACCATATAGTCCAAGCCGACCTCCTGATTCAATGCCTGATACCTTCAACGCCCTGTAGCCGATTATGCCCGCGCACAGGAGGGGAGCTGCCTGTATATCGGGAAGATCATCCGGAACAGGATACGCGAAGTCAGCCGGCACGATCACCTCCTCGGCATATCCGCCGTCTGTATGAAATCCTGTAAAGCGGGCATCGTAACAGAGGTTTTCCCGGTCTGACCTGCAGAATTTACAATGCCCGCAGGTAGAGTTGAGCCACGCGATTCCAACCCTGGCCCCCTCACTGAAGCGGGTAACCCCGCTGCCGGCAGCCAGCACCCTTCCGATGATCTGATGCCCGGGTATGACCGGTAATCCGGGAAGGTCCAGATCACCCTCTACAATGTGAAGATCCGTCCTGCATATTGCGCATGCGTTGATCTTAACTGATATCTCTCCCTGACCAGGTGCCGGAGCAGGGCGATCTTTCCCTGCGAGGGATGAAACTGAAACAGGCCCTGTCTTTTCCAGAAGCATCGCTTTCATTGTTTACTCCTAGATTAGAGCATTGGAAATTGGAGCATTAGATATTGTGGTTCATCTCCCAATTAGTTGATGCGATTTCTAATCATATGGCCGGGTTTTTGGGTGTAATCACTCGCCTTCGCAACCCCCTTTTAGCTTCGCTTCGTGATTCACCAAAACCCCGGCTCCTTATGAAGACTATATACCAAAATCCTACCAACAAATTGGGAGATGAACCAACACTTTTAACTTTCAACCTTCAACTTCTATTCACTTCGCTTTCTCAAAACAACATGCTCAAGGAGTATAACCAGTATTATTCCCACGATAAGGCCGTTTCCCAGAAGGGACCTTGCCC
>QIFJ01000230.1 GCA_003229755.1 Pseudomonadota bacterium | reverse complement strand
GATGCCATACAGACTCTCCGAAACCTTAAGGAGGAACTGGAGAAGGTGAGGTTCGAAACGCAGAAGGCTGAAAAGGAAGGGCAGCTGGAACAGGCTGCCCAACTCCGGTATGGAACCCTTCCGGAGCTTGAGGAGAAGATCCGTGATGCAGATAGCAAGTTGGCAGAACTCCAGGCGAGTCAGCGTATGCTAAAGGAAGAGGTGGATTCCGAGGACATAGCCGTTATCGTATCCAGTTGGACAGGGGTCCCGGTAAGCCGCCTTTTGGAAGGAGAAGTGGAAAAGCTCCTGAAAATGGAGGAGCGAATAGCACTCAGGGTCATAGGACAGGATGACGCCGTTGGTGCTGTATCCAATGCTGTAAGAAGGGCCAGAGCAGGCCTGCAGGACCCGGATCGCCCGATAGGATCCTTTATTTTCCTGGGCCCCACAGGTGTGGGCAAGACCGAACTCGCGAAAGCCCTGGCGCAATTTCTCTTCGATGATGAGGAGGCTATGATCAGGGTGGATATGTCCGAGTTCATGGAGAGACACTCTGTCGCGCGCCTCATCGGGGCTCCGCCGGGATATGTGGGATACGAGGAGGGTGGATACCTGACGGAGGCAGTAAGGCGGCGGCCCTACAGTGTAGTTCTTTTCGATGAGATAGAAAAAGCGCATCCGGAGGTCTTCAACGTGCTGCTCCAGCTCCTTGATGACGGAAGACTCACTGACGGGCACGGAAGGACAGTGGACTTCAGGAATACAGTCGTGATAATGACCTCCAACGTGGGCAGCAGTCATATTGCTGAAATGCACGGTGAGGAAGAATCAAAGATCCACAACCTCGTTAGCGAGGCCCTGAAAGCGAACTTCAGGCCGGAGTTCCTCAACCGGATTGATGATATCATCGTCTTCGATTCACTTACCAGAGATCAGATAAAACAGATAGTTGAGATACAGCTCCGGAACCTGGGAACCCTCCTTGCGGAGAGAGGCCTGACACTCAAACTCTCTGATAGAGCTCTTGAGCTCATCGCCTCAGAGGGGTTCGACCCTGTGTATGGCGCCAGGCCGCTACGCAGAACCATACAGAAGAGGATCCAGGATCCCCTGGCTCTTGAGGTTCTATCAGGTAATTTCGGTGAGAATGATACGATTTCGGTGGATACCCGTGATGGGGAGATCGTTTTTAATCCCGCGGATTAAATATTATCATTTGTTGGGTATTAGGAATCACCTCTCGATTAGTTGGTGGTCAATACATAATGCATGGGTTCCGGCAAAATAAACCCGAGTGATTACACCCAAAAGCCCGGCCTTCAGAGTATATATGTCGATATTCCACCAACTAATCGGGAGAAGATTCCTAAATATTAATTTTGTTTCATGGGAATCGTGAAGTAGAAGGTTGTTCCTTTATCCGGGACGCTGTCAAACCAGATCTTGCCCCCGTGCAGTTCTACCATGGACTTGGCGATAAACAACCCCAGCCCGGCTCCGTGATATGGTCTCGCTGTTCCCTGATCCACCTGGAAAAACTGTTCGAATACCTTCTGGTGGTACTCCTCCTGAATTCCTATCCCCTTGTCTGTCACGCTCACCTGCAGCAGATCGCTATGGTCCGTCTCACGTCTGCCCGAGATCTTTTTTACATATATCTCTACAGGAGAACCAGGTTCTGAATATTTAAGAGCATTCGAGACGATGTTGTTCATGATCTGAAGAAGTTTGTCCCGGTCCGCTTCGATCTGGGGCAGATCCTCAGGCATGTCCGTTTGAATATCCGGCTCTACACTCGTGACGTGGCGGGTGGAGAAGATCACGTCGTTAATGATTTCCCTGAAATCGACAGGCCTGAATCGGAAAGCCATCTTTCCCTCTTCCAGGCGTCCAGTATCCAGGATATCGTTAATAAGGTTCAGAAGATCCTTGCCCTTTCTGTAGATCTGCCCCGCATATCCCTTTTGTTCCTCCGTGAGTTCACCAATGTGATCTTCAGAAAGAAGCTCTGAAAATCCGATGATCGATGTGAGGGGTGTCCTCAGCTCATGTGAGACCGTGGCCACGAAATCGGATTTGATGTTGTTAAGATACTGCAGTTCCTCGTTTGTACGAGCGAGTTCCTCGTTGAGTCTAATTAATTTGCTGGTCTTTCTCTCTAGCATTCGGTAGAGGGTGGCATTCTTGATGGCGTTGGAGCTTGCGCCGGCGATCACCCTGGCAATGGCGATCTCCTCATCGGTAAAGCTCTTCCCGGGTCTGACAGAGCGGAGGAGCAGCGCGCCCATTATCTCTCCGCGGAAGGTAAGGGGCACCGCGATGATGGACTTTAAGCCCAGATGGGACATCATTTCCCTCACGCCCTCCATGATCGGATCGGTTTCAATATCTTCGATGAGAACAAGCTCACCTGTCCGAAAGGATTTGATTATCTCCGGATACTTGAGGAGATCCAAAGGGATCTCGGCCATATTTGGATCGTCGTGGGAAACAAGGACGCGGCCCTTTAGTATCTCCTTGTCCTCACCCCATCTTCCTTCGACGGCGATAATGGAGCATCTCTCCGCATTCAGGGCATTTGCGGTCCTCTCAACCAGGATGAACAGAACCTGTTTTATTTCCAGGGAAGAGGTCGTGGTTTCGAGAACCTCGTAAGCCAGTCGGAACTTCTTTGACCTGTCGGTAAGCCTGTCAAGGAAGAACTTCTGTTCCAGGTTGACCCTCGCTCTGGCAATTACCTCGATAGGAGAGAATGGTTTGGCTATGTAATCGGTTGCCCCGGACTTGAGACCCTTTACGACATCGTCCTTTTTGTCGAGGGATGTGATCATAAGGATAGGCATGGAAGAGAGTTCGGGCGTCTTCCTGGCTGCCTGACATACTTCATATCCGGACAAACGGGGAAGCACCACGTCAAGACACACAAGATCGGGCCTTCTGGCCAGCATAAGATCCAGGCCCAGCTGGCCGTCCTCAGCCTGAAGGGTCTTGTACCCCTCGCTCTTGAAGATATTAACGAGGATATTCCTGGAGATAGGGTCATCCTCAACGATAAGGATAAGGCCTTTCCTTGAGGAGGCAAACTTCGACATAGGTAGCCCTGCAACCCTTTGTGAGAAGTGAAAAGTGCTACTTAACAGTATTACTTATTGAAATAGTATGAAATGACCGTGAACTTGTCAAGCTGAACGAAGCGCGGCTAAAAATGGTTTGACTTGGAATTTCGGGAGCTTATAATCTACAGATTGTCCAGTTTTAAAGGTTATGGATTCGGGCGCCCATGCTAGGGCGCGAGTGTAATGCTGAGCAAGTTATTGATCCGGGCGCCCCCAGTGGGCGCGTTACTTGCTGAGAGCTGCAAAGGAGGGATTCGAATATGGCCATCAGAATTGGGATCAACGGGTTCGGAAGGATCGGCAGGCTGGTTGTGAGAAATGCGATAGATGATCCATCGGTTGAGTTCGTGGCTGCCAACGATCTTACTGACGCAAAAACCCTGGCTTTCTTACTGTGTCATGACTCTGTACACGGCTGCCTCAGTCAAGAACCCGAAATGACGGAGAACGGGATTTCTCTGAATGGCCGTGAGATGATAGTCCTCTCCGTGAAGGACCCTTCCAAACTTCCATGGAAAGAGCTTGAAGTTGATGTGGTACTGGAATGCACGGGCCTTTTCAGGTCAAGAGAGGATGCGGCAAAACACCTTGATGCCGGTGCAAAACACGTCATAATATCCGCCCCCGGCAAGAATTCGGATATTACTGTAGTCTACGGTGTAAACCATAAGGACCTCGATCCGGAGAAACACAGAGTCATATCCAACGCCTCCTGTACGACAAACTGCCTGGCGCCCCTCGCGAAGGTTCTTGACGATGAATTCGGGATCGTTCATGGCGTCATGACCACTATCCATGCATACACCAACGACCAGAGGATCCTCGACCTGCCCCACTCGGATCTGAGAAGAGCAAGGGCAGCGGCTCTTTCCATGATACCGACAACGACAGGTGCCGCGGCAGCTGTGGGAGAAGTCCTTCCCCGGCTGAAAGGCAAACTTGATGGTCTTGCCGTCCGTGTACCAACTCCCAACGTCTCCCTGGTGGACCTTACGGTGGAACTGTCAGGCGAGACGGATGTCGATGCCATTAACAAGGCTATGAAGAAGGCTTCCGAGGAAGGTCCACTCGCCGGAGTGCTCAAGTACAGCGATGAGCCCCTGGTATCAGTGGATTTCAACGGGGATGCCTCTTCGTCGATCTTCGATGCGCCCATGACCAAGATTGTAGACAACAAAATGGCAAAAGTCCTGTCCTGGTACGATAACGAGACCGGATATGCCGCCAGGCTAGTAGATGTAGCCAAGTATCTCTACGGTACCTGACATGGAGCAGAAGAGGTCAATTGAAGACGTCGAGTTCACTGGCAAGAGCGCCCTTGTAAGAGTCGACTTTAACGTTCCATTAGACGGTGAGGGGAATATTACAGACGACTCAAGGATCAGGGCGGTCCTTCCAACAATAAACCATATCCTTGACGAGGGAGGGAAGGTCATCCTCATGAGCCACCTTGGCAGGCCCAAGGGGCAGCAGATAGGGAGAATGAGCCTCAGACCTGTTGCCAGAAGGCTATCAAGGCTCCTGAGGCAGGAAGTAGTCATGGCACCCGACTGCATCGGTAAAGAGGTCCTTTCAATGGTGGAAGATCTGCCCCAGTCGGGGGTCATACTTCTGGAGAACCTCAGGTTCCATTCGGGTGAGGAAGCAAACGATCCGGAGTTTGCCGAGCAGCTTGCACTGCTGGGCGATGTTTACGTGGACGATGCCTTTGCTACGGCACACAGGAGCCATGCATCAGTGATCGGTGTTCCTGAACATCTGTCTCCGGCTGTTGCCGGCTTCCTGATGAGGAAAGAGATCAGTTATTTTATCAAGGCCCTTGAGACCCCCTTCAGGCCGCTGGCTGCTGTCCTGGGAGGAGCAAAGGTCTCTGACAAGACCCGGGCGATAAAGAAACTTGTGGAAAAAGTTGACAAGATCCTCCTGGGCGGCGGCATGGCGTTTACGTTTCTCACGGCGCTGGGGTACGATATCGGTAAATCACTTGTGGAAAGGGATATGATCGACCTTGCCAGGGAGGTCATGGAGAAAGCCAGGGAAAGGAAACTTCCCATCTATTTGCCGGTGGATTTCATCGCAGCCGAAAAAAGGGATGAAACAGCTGTAACAAGCGTTGTTACCATCCAGGAGTTTCCCGAAAACCTGATGGGCCTCGACATAGGTCCGGCAACAATTATCCTCTTCAGGGAGGCCCTTGCTGATGCGAAGACTATCGTCTGGAATGGTCCTATGGGTGTTTTCGAACTCTCCCCCTTCAATAAGGGTACATTCTCCATGATCGACACCCTTGCCCATTCCAGAGCGCTAACGATCCTTGGCGGAGGGGATACCGATACAGCCGTTCATACAACCGGGAAATCAGATATGATCGATTACATATCCACAGGTGGAGGGGCGTTCTTAAAGCTGCTGGAGGTGGGGGAGCTGCCTGGAATTAGCGCCCTTCAGGACAAGTAGCATACGGATTTTCTTGACATAACGTTGATGACTTTATAAATAGTCATCAACGCGCCCATTGAGGGGCGCCCGGATTAATGACATAAACCGTGAGTCGTTGATGATTACAACCGCGCCCGAGCATGGGCGCCCGAATCCATAATCTTAATAAATAGTTATGGATTCGTGAGGAAAGCGGAAATGACATTTTTCGCTTTCCGCGGAGTAAAAAGCCACGGATGGACTTTTTACGACCCTGTCAATAGTAATTAATGTAGTGATATAGGCGGCCTGCCGGAAAAGGGTAGTTGGATCATGCGGAAACCTCTAATTGTGGCCAACTGGAAGATGTACAATACAGTTTCAGAGGCTTCCTTTTTAGTTGAGGAGCTCATCGGGAAGATCGGTGATATCTCCTCGGTGGAAGTGGCCATAGCGCCTCCTTTTACGGCGCTGGAAGCTGTTTCAAAAATTCTATCGGAAACGGATCTTACGCTTGCAGCCCAGAATATGTACTGGGAACGGGCGGGCGCGTTTACCGGTGAGATAAGCCCTGTGATGCTCCGTGATCTCACCTGCCGGTTCGTCATTCTGGGTCATTCAGAGAGAAGACAGTTCTTCGGAGATGGTGACGGGGAGGTGGCTCTTAAGGTAGAAGCGGCCCTTGCGGAGGGGCTTATACCGATCCTGTGTGTGGGAGAAACCCTCGGCGAGCGTGAGTACAGGAAGACATTCGAGGTCGTTGAGAGGCAGATCAGGGGTGCTCTGGACGGAGGGATGCCTGACTCCGGCGGCGCTCTGATCATAGCATATGAGCCCATATGGGCCATAGGTACAGGAAAAACCGCAAGCCCGGAGGCTGCACAGGAAGTTCACTGTTTTATTAGACGTCTTCTTGAAAACCTTCTCGGAAAAGGGCCTGGCGGCGAGGTGAGAATCCTCTATGGAGGATCAGTTAAACCTGATAATGTACGTGGTCTGATGGAAATGCAGGATATAGATGGAGCCCTGGTGGGTGGCGCGAGCCTTGACGCGGAGAGCTTCACCCGCATTGTCCATTTCAAATAGCTCAGGAGGATTTTGTTATGACACTGCTTGTGCTGAAAGTGCTTCATATAGTAGTTGCTGTTTTTCTTATTCTGGTCGTGCTCCTGCAGACGGGCAAAGGAGCCGAGATGGGCGCTGCTTTCGGAGGCGCCAGCCAGACCGTTTTCGGAAGTGGCGGTCCGGCAGGCTTCATGGCAAAGCTTACGACGGCTGCGGCAGTGGTCTTTATGCTGACTTCACTGAGTCTTGCTTATCTGTCATCCACAAGCCGTTTTTCGGGAGCTGTTGTTCCGGCAGAGATACCGATACCCGTAGAACAGCCGGTTCAGGTACCGCCTTTGAGTGAGGGAGCTACGGACATAGACCAGCCCGCCGGCTCACGGGCCGGAACAACCCGTTAGGGGTATTCGGGTTATTTTGAGAAAGATACGACTTTCGATCCAATGGGGATCTCTTTATAGCTGGCAGTGATCCGGACTACCGAAGTATCCTCCCTGGGAACAACTATTTCAGCAACTCCCAGAACCTCCTCCGGAGGAGAAAACTTTTTATTTGTTACAGGGCTCTTGATCGTTCCCTTTTCGGCAACTATCCTCAGGCTGTCTCCGGGCTTGATCCCCTGGTTAAGTCCCAGATTCAGGAAGAATACATCGTCTCTTCCCAGGAGGGTTTTGCCTTCGGGATTGGCAAGGACAACTCCCTCAAGAGCCTCAACGGTCATTGATTCAGCCTTGGGTATCCAGGAGAGATATTCCACGTGCTCCATTACTTGATCGCCTATTTCGACCGCGCGGTACACACTCCCTACCTCGGCAGTAGCCAGTTCACCCTTCACATTCAGAACCGAGAGGTCACCCAAGACCTTGGCTATGTAACCGATCTTCTTGTTGGTGAGCGGATGGCGGATCTCATCGAAGACCTTAACGATGGAGTATTTCTCTCCGTTAGTGAGCGGCTGCTTTTTGGGAGTTGTTACAAACACTATATTTGTCGGTGAGATCAGCAGACGGTTTTCTTCCGATGAGGTAATAGTCCCGATCCCGACCTCCTTCCTTTTAACTATGAACCCATATGTGGCCATAGCGCGAATAAGCTCCTGTTTTTTCTCCACCGGCATGATTATCTCAACCGGTTTTTCCACAACCGGTTTTTCCACAACTGGCGATGGAGCGGGTTTTTCCACCACCACGGGCTCCGAAGGCGGAGGTGGTAGAACAGGCTTTTGGGGAACGGGTTCAGGAGGAGGCGCCACAGCGAGCTCTATGAGTTCGGCTGGAATTATGATCTCCTGGCCTGGATGGATAAGATGAGGATTCTCTATGTTCCGGTTGGCGTTCCAGACTCTCGGCCACATGAACGGATCGTACAGGTAGACCGAGGAAATATCCCAGAGTGTGTCACCCTTGACAACCACGTGCACACGTTCATCGGTCTGCGCGAAAACATTCGGGTTTCCCAACAGCACTGCTGCAACCACTAAAAGACTTGAGGCTGCAATAAGAGCGATTCGGGATCCTTTCATAACTTTCTCCTCTCCCGGAAGGGCCATCACACTCGGTTTTCTTGGCAAATGATAGGCTCCTGAACGGGTCATGTCAAGATAGTGTTTATATATTAACTGGTTTCAGGTTTCAGGTTCCAAGGTAAATATACTTTATAAATATTAAAAAATCTTGAAACTTGAAACGTTAAACTTGAAACTAGTTATTACGTTATCCAGACTCATTACTTTTCACAAAACTCAGATACATCCGGGCTTTCTGATTTTCCGGATCGAGTTCGAGAACTTCTTCCCACTCCGCGACGGCCCTGTCGATAAAGCCCTGAGAGAAAAATGTTATGCCAAGTTGTATTCTCGCGTTTGTGTAATCGGGTCTTTTTATCGCTGTGCTTGAAAAAAGTTCCAGGGCTTCTTCTACAAAACCCAGCTCTCTCAGTGTTATTCCCAGCTTGACCTGAATGTCTGCAAAACCGGGAGAAAGGGACAGTGCTTTTCTATATTCGGAAGCCGCTTCATTCAGCATAAAGAATTCGCGGTAAATATCACCCAGTTCCTTGTGTTTATTCGCGATCTTTCCCGCGATAAACGGGTCAATCGACTCCTCTTTCTTGCTGACCCTGTTTTGAGCGTTGTGTACAACTTCCTGGGCTTTGCTGTATTGCCCCATTTCATTTAATGTTACTGCCAGATTAAGGGATGCTTCGGTGTAGTCGGGATTGAGCCGTATAGCTCTTTCAAGAAATTCCCTGGCTCGCACATAATCGCCCTTCTGATGATACAGGTGCCCAAGCCGGTTACAGATGTCGGCGAAATCGGGGAAATTCCTGTGAAGAGAGATAAGGATCTCTTCGGCCCT
>QIFJ01000276.1 GCA_003229755.1 Pseudomonadota bacterium | reverse complement strand
CCAATTCCGCACCGGCCTCAGATTCAGCCAGCTGACCAATATCATGGTCTACATAATCTACTTGTTCCTAAAGAGCGGCCAGCTCAAAAGTTGCCACCGGACATGTATATCATGAAGAAAATAATACATTAAAAACTTCTCTCGAAGAAAGCCTCTTCAAAAAGGGCCAGCCTCCTGCCAGCAGCAGGCGAGCGGTTCCCCGGCAACCCCGAAGTCTGCGACGGCAAAGACAATGATTGCGATTTGGTGGTAGATGAAGAATGCCTGATTTTTGTTCCTGATGATTACGCTACCATTCAAGATGCTATCAATGCTGTCTCCATCGAAGGTGAAATAATTGTTAGAAATGGAATCTACTTAGAAAATATCAGCTTTAGCAGCAAGTTAATTACTGTCCGCTCGGAGAATGGCGCCGAGAACACTGTTATTGACGGCCAGGCAGCAGGCAGCGTGGTGACCTTTAGTACTGGTGAGGGGACAAGTCCGGTATTGGATGGATTTACCATTAAGAATGGTTCGGCTGAACTTGGCGGCGGGATTTATTGCAACGGCGCCTTGCCCACCATCTCTAACTGTACAATCAGGAATAATACCGCTTTGGGCGGGTACGACGGCGGCATTCACTGTTCTGACTCCTAATATAAGGTCATACCCCTCCCAAACACTATCCTGAGAAAAGGAAAATCCAGAAGCTACTTTGCGGGTAGCATAAAGTTCCAGTGTAAATATTCGGTAAACCCGTTTCCCATTTTTGGCTAGGGGGAGATGGATAGAAATTTGCGGAAATTTTTGCGGAGGGGGTAGAGGTAAATTCCTTTGATAGGTAGAGAATGGCGGTGTTTTCGGTCGAGTTTCCCTCGGCCCCCTAGTTTGTCCCACATTTATCCAATTGGCCGCTTTGTAGCAGGTTCCCCGGAAGCGGTCTTTTTCCACAAAGGTTTCCAGCAAGACGGGCCGATATCCGTATCTGTTTTCCCAATCATCAGGCAGACGCCTAGCCAGACCCGCCAGGATCCGGGAAGCAAGATTTCGGGAGGTGACCCAGGGAAGGATGAGAAAGCGGGCGTTATTGACTACCAGATGGAGATTGGCTTGGCGCTGGTGGTCTCCCCAACCGATAAACCGGTCCCGAGGGGCCACCTTCCAGGCCGCCGCACCCCAACCAAGGGCTGCCAGCAGGTGCGCTCCGGAGAAGACCAGCTACCGTAGTTGTGCTCCGGGAAGGGACACTGTCCCAAGCGGTTTATAGCCCAGGTAATGATAGCGTTCGATCAGTTGGTTGTAGAGGGATTTTTCCTGGGGCCTGCCCACCGGGCGAAAGTCCATCTCACCCAGGGCGCCTGCGGAAAGTGTAATCGGTTCTTTCGGATCGGAGACAGAGGTCAGAGTAGGGCGGCTGCGGCCATTGCCATTGCCTTTTTGCGGCGGCGGCAGCTTGATGAGGCCGTCGGAGTTCCATCCGCTAGCCGGGACCACCCGGCAGCTCATCTCTTTTAGCCCGCCATCCAGTTTATACCAGCCCAATGCCTGGCAGACCAACCGGGACAATGGGGTACGTAAACAGGATGGATGCTCAGCAATGATCCGGCGGATGCCATCGATTTCTTGTTCGGTGAATATTCGTCCGCAGTAGCGCCTCACTGTTAATCCAGGCTTGGCTTAGTATAAACTCCGTAATGCACTTCGCAGGGTGTCTTAGATGCCCAGCGGGCTGATCCGCATCATGGCCCCGTTGGCTTGGCTTTCCGGATTGGGCCGTCCCCGCAGACCGCCGGAGACAGTCATGCCGCAATCGAAGGGGCCAGAATCCAACCAGAAGACATATGCCTTCCTGGCTTCATCGGGATCATACCTTCCCTGGTCCGCCAGCATGCGGGCCAGCAGTAGAGCCATTTTAGAATCGTCGGTCGGCTGTCCGGCAATCGTGTCCCAGGTTCCTCCGTCAGCCAGATCCCGGACACCATCAGGATATTTCCAGCGAATCTGCTCGGGTGTCTGGAACTCCACCAGGGCTGCCCAGCGCGTCACCGGCAAGCTGGCCAAGCAGGCATCCTTGGGCGCGGGAGAGGACGTTATGGTTGATATTGATATGTACTTCGTTCTGAGTCATGCCGTCATTCCAGTATTACGGTGCGAATGATCCGCTCGATCTCCTGAGACGAAATACCTCCTCGTGTGGATTCGCTCGTGATGATCAAGGTGCCATTTTCACCCACGCCATCTTCGTGGGGAAGAATTCCATTTGCTTTGTACCACGCCAGTTTTTCATCCCACCGCTTGCGATAACTCGGAACGTGCAGCATTCCGCAGTGCTCCCAATAGAAGGTACTGCCAGATTCAATATCCTCAATCGTGAAATCCGGATATTTCGTGACGCCTTCAATCGTCAAAGGATGCTCATAAATGTATTCCACTCCCAAGTCGGAAAGCCGATCCGCGACGATAACCTCAGACTTAGATCGAACCATCTCACCACGTGACGTCCTGTGGATCAGATATTCCTCGAAGAAACGCCCATCAATGGCAATAGGAGATGGGGCTCTAAAAAGATTCGTCAGTCTCCGGGCAATCTCTGAGCGGTCATCCGATGAGTATTTCCGAAGATCACTGCGTGCGCCCTGATGAAGAATGACCACTCGGTTCCTTTGCCGCGTCAGGGCGGTATAAAGCAGTTCTCTTGAGAGCAAGCGGCAGGGGTTCGGTAGCACCAGGATGACAGTTCCAAATTCGCTTCCTTGAGACTTATGTACTGTAAGCGCATAGGCAAGTTCGAGGACCGGATTGGCTTCCTCGCCAAAGTCTCGACCGGTAAAGTCATATTTGAAATGTGGCTGCGATGAAAATTCCACCTCCAGTTTCCAACGCAGGTCTGGCAGTCCTTTCTTCCAGAAGAAGCCAACAGCCATACCTATTTCACCGTTAGCGATGTAAGGGCTGTCTTTGTCAGGGTATACCCTTCGGTGGCGATTCCAGGGCATATTGGGATCGGTGTTTACCAGATTGATAACCTTATCGCCGTAAACGATTTCCTCGGGTCCCATAGGCCTTGGGTACTTGCGACATCGGGGCTTTCTGGATGCGTCGATTAACTCTTGCCGGAACTGCTTATGTATCTGGCGGTTGATGTCAGGAACACCGTGCGCCCCCGTACGAACGGGAGATAATATTTGCCAACTCTCGGACTGCTCTGCTGCTCCAAAGTTGAAGAACCGCATTCCATTCCAGTCCTTACCACCCAAAGACTCATCGAACTTCAAAATGTCATCGGGGCCACTAAGCTCCAGCTCGTCGACAAGAACAGCAATTAGCTGTTCCCGAAGATCATCTGCGGAGTTCCACTGCACAAAACGAACGTGTTTGCTTTTTCCAGTTCTGACAACCTTGTCGAAAACATCGTCCTCCCCCGGTGCAATGGGCGAACCGCTGAACCACTCGGCGAAGCGCAAGTCCTCGCGCTCCTCGCCTGCCTGTCGTCGTCGTATGGTGAGTTCAGCGTATCCAGGTCCCACTCCGGAAAACTTCTGGGTTACCCCTTCGGGCGAGAGGCGCTTGACAATATCGACGAAAGGACGGCCTGCCCCGATCGGCGGCAACTGCCGGGGATCACCGATCAGGATCAAGCGATGCACGCCCTTGAGAGCTTGGATCAGTGCCGCCAACATCTCCTCCGTCAGCATGGACGCTTCGTCGATAATGACAGTCCGTGCTCCGGCTTCGGCGGCTTTGCCAGAGAGTTTGTAACGCCCAGTCGAGGCATCGTAGCGATGCGGACTGAGGAACTGCGCCACAGTGAAACCCTTCAGATTCAAGTCACTGGTTGATTGCTCCATTCGAACTCGTGCCTTACCGGTCGGAGCGAGGAGCAATATGTCCCCTTGAGCAATTTGCGGTTGGGAACATAGAACTGACAACAGGGTGGTCTTGCCCGTCCCAGCGGGCCCAATGAGAATACTCAAGCGGGATTCGGCAAGCTCCTTGAGAGCGGCCGTCTTCTCTTCGCGCGCCTTTTCCTCCAGTTCGTCACAATTGCCGGCTCCATGGACATCGAGATATTTATCGAGGAGTGCCCGCCAGTTTGCATCAACTGTCAAACGCTTTCCCTTGACTCGTTTTTTAACCGCCCGGCGAATCATCTCTCCCATTTCTGATAGGCGACCAAGCTGAAGCGCTGGATTGTCATCTGCCAGCGGGGTTTCGATGATGGCGTCCTCAAACACATCTTTAGCGACCTCAATCAAATCTCCGTCTACATCGCATCCTGGCTTGATGTCGAGATTTCGAATGGCAAGCACGACTTGATCTTGAGGCATCAGCGTATTGCCCGTGTTGGTTGAATCCTCCAGTACTTTGACCGTGAGAGAGCGGACGCGACGGGCGTCGGTTCCAGCGTCCAATGCCGTCGGCTCCGGAAGCGGGTGTCCCTTTCGAATCGCTTCATCAGGAAAAACACCACGGTCAACAGTCCACACGCTTGTCGGATTAGCGGTTAACCGGGTCTTTTCATAAAGCAAGTAGGGATTGTCAATAATCGCCTGGTCCGAGCAATCGATATTCGCAGCTTTCCTTTCTTCTTGAACATAGATTACCGTTGCCTGATCGCGGCTAAGCTCGAACCTACTTATCAGTTTGAGGAGGGTTCGACGCTCCGCTGGAAGGCGTTCCCATTTGGCCTGAATGGTCGCCCCGATTCCTCGTGCAAGATCGCTCGGAAGGTTTTTCTTTGGCTCACGGAGAGCCTGATCAACCAGGGGCCAGGGATCGGCGTTTTCTCCGACTTTCTCCAATACCGACCGCGCTATAAATGTACCAAGATCAATGCCGAACGCACAAAGCGCGGCCCCAAGGCCAGGACACGGTCCTCGGGCTTTCCACAGCTCGCTGACCCGGTGATCAATCCAGGTCAGGCATCGATCCCATGGACCTGGCAAAACTCCGCGCACTTTCCGCAGGGACTCCGCGCACGACAAGAGACTCGCAATGGCAGCGTCATGGGTCACGAGTTGAGAAGCGTGCGAGAATTCAAGAAGCCGATCATCCGGTGAAAAAGCGGCGATGGATGCCGGATCGAAATCCGGATCATCAGCCGCCTTTTCCATGGCCGCGTGGTAAGGCAGAAGAAAACCATCCTTAAAGTCAGGGTGAATAGAATGCTGTACCATTCGCTCCCACAGCACAGATCGGAGCTTTCCTTTAAGATTCTTGGTAGTGTACTCGTACTCAACACATGGCGATACATGAAGTACCCGGCCAACACCGATCAGAATGCGCCTTGCACCGGCATCCTCCACGAAGGGCACTTGCTTGGCATAGAAAAAACACAGAGATTGTTCCGGTTTGAGATGATTGCAGAAGCAGTCGAGCAGCGCCTTTTGATTGTCCCGGTCTTGTATCCATTGTGTGTTAAACCCCAGATCGGGCTCTCGTTCCGTCTGTATGTCAAGCCCGTAGGTTTCGCCAAGTTCCTCCATGGCCTCCCGGAGCATCCAAGCGAAAGGAAGTGTCGGAGCGGAGTAGGCAGGGTGACGTAAAGCGGTCGGAGCGAAATGCCCGTGACTCTTCTCGGAAGTGCGTTTGTAAGGGTGGTTGGCGATACGTGTGTATTCGAACGGAGCCATGAATGCGACTCGTTCCGCCACGCAACAGGGCCACTTCTCTTGGGGTAAATCCGCCAATAACTGACCAGCAACCGCTTCTTCAGCGTCGTCGTTCCTTTCTTGCCCAATTCGATTGAGTTTGAGACACGATCCATTGAGGCGTGGGTTCGCGCAGACGCAGCCGTCCCACCCCGTGTCGTGCCAGGGAACTCGAATCGAAACATGTTTCTTCACAAACGTCATGAATCATCCTGTATTGAAGTCTCGATGATCGTTTTGATATCGTGATAATGGGTCTCGACAAACTGAATGCTCGTGTCTAGTTCTCCCAGGCGCAAAGGAACCTCAAAACCCTCCGAATTCATCAGTGCGTTTTTCATGTTCACCATCGCCTCTTCGTCCTGCTTGACAAATTCGTTGTACATCGCTGCACACAATGGACACAGAGCAAGGAACTGCGCTTCATGCTCCATGGTGAAATGATCTCTGGAAAGCGCCTCCACGGTTTCGAAATAGTGCTCACCATCGCGCTTTCTAAAAGGCATCTCCTCCTTGCAGACTTGGCAAACCATCTGGCCCTCTTCGTTCTTGTATTGGTTTCTGAGCCACAGGGCCGGATCGACTGTCCCTCTTGTCGCCCGAACACTTCTGTCTCGCTGCTCATATTCCTTTTTGGGCGCATCGCCCATCTGTTTCTCAAGTTTCTCCCGCCTACGTTCGGGATTCGAAGAGGCTCTTTCCGGAAACGCCGGCTTCTGCTTCTGAGCCGATATGGCAGCCTTCCACTGATCGAACTCCTCGGGATGTTGCCTCAGCAGTTCAATATCCTCGAGAGAAACGCCAAGCTCTCTGGCATGTTCATGCCTTGTCTGCTCTTCTGATAGGTTGCTATCATCCGATCCCCGCAGAATGCCTAAGGTGTCAATTAGCTCGTTAGACACCATTTCCCCTTTTTCGTTCACCGTCTCACAAAACACCGAGGGAAAAAGCTGTTTTAGCTTGGCCTTGTTCTTGGCGGCTATATCTTGCGACCGTAAATTCATCTTCTCCGGCAGGTCATTCATGCGTTCAATCTCCAATAAACAATATAAGTATCTTTAGGCTTTGATGCGTATCCCCATTCTCCCCCGGCGGAAACAACCCTACCGATCTTGATCTCTAATTTCCTAAAATCATCATAGGTAATCATGGATTTCTGTCCTAGAAGAGAGACAATATCTGGTGGTTATCCCGCAACCATTTCCTCTGTTGCTCATAGTCGGGAAGCAACGCCTTCACTTTACCCCAGAACCTCCCTGAATGATTCATCTCCTCTGTATGCACCAGTTCATGCACCGCCAAATAATCAATCACACTTAACGGAGCCATGACCGCACGCCAGCTAAAACTTAAATTGCCCCTGTTGCTGCATGACCCCCAGCGTCTTCGGGCATTGGTGATGTTTATCCGGTTGTATTTAAGCCCTGAAAGCAGGGAATAGTGGTTTATCCTTCCGGCAATTTTTGCACCTGCCTGATCTATATACCAATGGATAAAAATTCCCCTTGCGTTATCAAGGTGACTATGGGAGAGATAAAAACCATTATTAAAAGTAAGCGGTAAGACCGCATGATTATTTATGATCTGAAGTTTATAAAGTTTGCCCAGATACCAAAACTCTTTACCAGTTACAAACTCCTTAGCTGTTATGCCACTGGCCCTTTCTTTAGCCAGATTCTGATTGTTTAATATCCAGCGTTTCTTCCTGTCTAGCACCTTCTGGATGTCGGACAGGGAAGCTTTTTCCGGTGCCCGCAAGATTAGCTTTGCATCCCGGGTAATTTCAAGGGAAAAGCTTTTACGCCTTGATCGGACAAGCTTATCAATCGTAATCTCTGATAACATCGTCATTAGCCTAAGTGGTTTACATTCACAAACAGTTAAATGGTTCACTCATTTTCAATTAACCGCGCAACAGCCTTTCCACACCGTTCGCATTCCCCCTCAAGGACTAAATCCCCTCCCTTAAGTTGGCCTGAATAATGAACAATAGTTGTTAGCTTCCTACAGGTACCGCACCAGACATTGTTAAGGACTCTGGTTCTATGGTTCATGGGGGTAGCTTCCCATATTTTTCTTGCATTCGGGGTAAATATATCACTCATGATTTTTCATTTATCAAGAGACCTGAAAAACAACAATAAGCTAAGCTAATCCACTCAGCCCTTTACCAGCTTTAAATTTTACAACAGTTTTAGCTGCTATGTCTATTTCCTGGCCAGTTTGTGGATTCCGCCCTTTACGAGCAGCCCGTTTAGCCACAGTAAAAGTTCCAAAGCCAACCAATGTTACAGAATCACCGTTTTTGAGTGCGCCACTTATCCCTTCAATTACAGAACGTAGCACTTTTTCAGCATCAGCTTTACTTACTCCATTATCTCCAGATATTTTTTTAATTAAATCTGATTTGTTCATGGTTCCCTCCTGGTATATGGCCGATAAATGGTTTTAAATAAATATACTACCAGTTAAGTTACGTGTCAACGTTAAGAAGGGAATTAAGGGATTATTTGAAAGGAGTAAAAATGAGAATGGGAGACAACTGTTCTATTTAGAGGGGACTATTGAAGAATTAGTTTATGTGGAGTTCAATGACAGTAAGATTAAAGGCTAAATGTTTACTATTTCGTATATTGAAAATGGCGCTGATCTCAACTACAATCTACACATAATATGTTTTCCTGGAAGAGCACCCCGGCACCTGGCGCATGAATTCGATCCGGGGGATGATAAAAAAAGGATAAAAACATAGTAAAAAGTGTAGTTAAGCTTTTAACGAGTTTTTAATCAAACAACAGACATAATAAATTGGCTATCTATTTGGAATCCAATTCAATAAGATAGGGAGCAATAAACCCTTCGTAGGTTTTTTTTCTTTCCTCATGCAAATCTTTCCAGCCAGTAATTTTACCTCGACATATATTCGAGCCACACATGCACTTTTCTGGAAAATAATCAACATCGTAATTCCTCATAGCATAATCGAAGGTTATTTCTTCATTAGGGGAAATATCTCTTATCGCTATAAAATCATGGGCTCCAGTTTTATTTATTCTAATACCACAATTAGGGTCACATGAATGATTAACCTTACTTATTAATCCCGCATGAAGAACAAACTGATTTTTGCCTATCTGTGAAGCATGAGGTTGGTTTTTCTTGAGTAGTTTTTCAATCGTCCCAGTTATTACGATTTCATCTCTCTTAATTATTTTTTTTGCAAAAACGCCTTCTCCTTTTTCTGGAGTTCGTTTTAACTCGACTCTATCCTCCATATTAAATCTTCTCCGTCAGTTGCTCAATAAATCCTGGGCCAAGTTCTTTCGGGAAGTAATCCTACCGGAGTTGCCCGTTAAAGCCTGTTTAAACAAGGGTGATAATATTTATTAAATACATTGAATTAAGCATGAAAACCCCTTATAATAGTGACGTTGTTGTTAAGTTAA
>QIFJ01000195.1 GCA_003229755.1 Pseudomonadota bacterium | reverse complement strand
GTAAGAAAATCCTGGAACCAGAAACTAGAAACCAGAAACTAGAAACTCAGTAATACTACCGACTCCACACATTCAGGTTCCAGTCGTAGAAGAGGTAATCGATTCGGAGCCGGTCGCGCGATTTTTCGATGAATTCCCTTGCGAAATCGTCGACTAAAAAGCTGCAGATAAAGTCCAGCACGCCCTTTTTCCCGCCGAAATCGGCCTCATACCACCTGAATATTTCTGAAAGGAGCACCTTGCCCTCCTCGGGAAGAACCATGACCTCAGATGAATTGATGAAACTCCTGGCCGCCTGATCCAGCTGCTGATCTATATGAGACGGGTCATAATAGTTGATAGGTGGGCATGATCGTGATCCGCATACGAGAGCGAAATGGATGCGGGGATCGGGCGGTGAGATTGTAAATTTCTTTCTGGGATCTTTCAGCCTGAACGGTTTTGCGAAGCGGAAGGATGGAGGAGTGTTACCCCTGAGTATGCCGTGCTCGATATCGTCGGCTGAAAAGAGATTGCCTCCGATGTTGTACTTGAGCCCTGTAAAGAATTCCGGCACCTCTCTGGCCGAGCTCTTCACTCCACGATCCCGTCTATGACAATAGTATTATAGAGATTTATCCAGAAGGCCAGCCTCTCGTTGCGGTTCTCAATAGCTCCGGGATCGAACTTGACAAGTCCGTTGGTCAGAGCCCTGTAGTTCCTGAACTGGGACGAGTCCCTGAGGCGCTCGTAATCGACCATGCCCCTGCCGGTGTCGTAAAAACTCTTGCTTAAATTTCTCACACCAGCCATCAATTCTTCGGCAAGCTCATTTATGGAACACTCGGGAAGATCTTCGCCCTCGTTGAGAATGCGGACCGGAGCAGTTATCGATTTTATCCGCCTCCACACGGAGCCTGGAGCTTTGTCCTCCTGATAATGGTCCATCACCAGATCAATGAAAAGAGCGGCTGTCCAGCTGAAATTATCCGAACCGTATCCCGAACCGTCAAAGGAATCGAAATATTCGTGGAAACCGAAGCGGATGGGCAGCTGCAGGAGGTCCTTCTGGAGGGAGTCGGCCTTGAGGGTGTAGCCGTATTGCCTGAGGCCATGGGACAGCATCCAGTTTATATTGATCCAGACGGGCCCTCTCCAGTAGTTTGAGCTGTCAAAGGCTTCGGCCTGGGTATCGTAATTGGGGATCGTATAACAGTTGCCCTGGTGAAGGGAACAGAACGATGCTGAATCAAGCCGCCTGTAGAGGACCTCGGCCTGCTCCTGCGACGCGGCGCCTCCGAAGAGGGGCATAAAACCGGCGGCCGTGTCTACATAGATGAGCTCGTCTCTGACAAGATCGTAGGCGTTGAAGATCTCCTGTTCCTCGCACCAGAGCTTGTCCCTGATCGCTGCTGAAGTTTTCTCAGCCCACGATCTTGGCACTTCCGGAGGTTCGCCGATAACCTCGGCGATCTTTACAAGGGACAGGTTCGATCGGCACAGAATGGAGTTAAACAAAGGATCCTGTATCAGGAATGGGCAGGTTTCGGCAATGAGTTTCTCATCGTATTTATTTTTCCTGAAGAGGTCCACAAGGTAAACGTATCTGTCGTAGTCATCGTCCGAAGGGCGCATTTCGGGCGATACATGTTCTGTGTCGCGCCTGCGGTATTGGGGAAGCTGTGATCTGTCGATATTGATCCTCTTCAGCGGGCCGTCCCAGGTGGGGGAGTTGTCGATCCCCGACTCCCAGGGATGTCTGATAAATACAAGTCCCTCGTCGTGAAAGTCCCGTTCCCTGTAAAGGTATTCATGCAGTGCAAGGAGCCTGGGATAAACTTTTTTCAGGAACGGTATTACATCATTCGGCCGTCTGGAGTGCCTGTAGATCTTCTCAGCGGCAAGGGCCAGAATAGGAGGCATGGTTATGCCGGATGTGAGCTTTCCAGCTGGCACCTGTAGGGACTCTTCCGTCTGCCAGAAATCGGGCTCCGGAAAGTAGTGGCCCAGGTGATCGGGGTCGAAGACGATCTGGGGAACCATGCCGCTCTGCCACTGGGCGGACAGGAGACTGGTTAATTCCGCCTCAGCGCCCTTTGTGTCGTAGTGTGACTTGCCTATGGCGATGAAGCCTGAATCCCAGTTCCACTGATGAGGATAAAGGCCCGGGGCTGGCCTGGTGTGGTCTCCGGCGCGATTGGTTTCCAGGATCTGTTTGGCTTTCTGAACGTAATCGGAAAATATACGTGCCACTACTCGGCTTCCTTACTATCAAGAAGGTCACCCAGCGATCTCAGGTGGGCCTTCTCCTCGCGGGCGATCATTCTGAATATATCTTTCGCGTCCTCATCTTCAGCAGCACTGATCATCTGAAGATAGCGGTCGTAGGCGTTTGCCTCCAGGGCAAGGGCCATGTGCAGAATTTCAGGAAAAGATCTCCCATCAACCCATGCCAGGGTTTCCGCAAGACTCGCTCCCCCCTCGAGGATTTTCAGATCCATTTGATCCGTCAACACGGAGAGCGGCTTCCCGTATCGGTTATAATAAAATTCCTCCAGCGCCTGCTTGTGATGGTCCTCAGCCGAGGCCAGCTTGAAAAATATATCCCCGCTGTCTGTGAGAGCCTCTGATTCGTTCAGCGCTGTATACAGTTTGCGGGTATTATGCTCAAGGCTCCAGGCCAGCGCCGCCATCTCGCCGGAGTCCTCTGCTGTTGTGAAGTAGTCGGTGGCGGCCTCCGGAGGCCCGGTTGCCCTGCTGCCCTCCCATGCTGTTATACCTCCTTCCATACTGTGGGCCTCAGTAAAGCCGTTTCTGGCCAGTATAGCCGCAGCGGCACGGCTGCGGACCCCGGAGTGTCAGTAGACCACCGTCGGTTTGGATGCATCCAGTTCCGACAGCCTTTCCTCCAGCTCCGGAAGTGGTATGAGGCTGGTTCCAGGAAGGTGCCCGTCCTTGTACTCACCAGGCTGACGTACATCGATGAGGTTGTATTCCTCAGGGTCGTGATCGTCCAGGTAATCGCGAACCTTCTGTGCCGGCCAGGTGGATACCGGTTTAAGAAAATTTAACACTTTCATGCTTTTCTCCAGTCTTGGGTATCAGGTCATTATTCCGGTTCATCCAGTTCCCCCGAGACCTGAAATTTCCTCATGAACCTGCGGTCGATACGATCCTTGATGATGAAGGCAAGCTTTCCCTGCCACACCCAGTTTCCTTTCCTGAATATCCCTGTTCCGTCACCCATGTTCAGGAGCTGGAGGTAGTTTCGGGGGCCGGGATCGAATTTGTTAAGTGGAGTTCCCTCAAGGGCGGCAAGCAGATTATGCCTCAGGACCGGGTTCTGGCGGACCGCATAGACACCGACCCTGTCGAGAGGCATGCCTTTAATGGTAATACAGTCACCGCCCCCAAAAATGTTATCGTATTCAACGCTCTGAAGAAAGGAGTTGACCAGCAGGCCCCCGTCTTCACCTGTTGGAAGGAGGGTGTTGAGAAAGAGAGGTGATGGTTTTACTCCCATCGCGAGGAATATGATATCTGTGGACAGGATGTTTCCATCTTCAAGTTCAATGTTATTGCCTTCAATATGTTTAACTGTAGTGTCTTCTGAAATTTGAACGCCCCTTCTGGACAAAGAGGCTATGACAAGTTCCCTGGCCCTGGCAGGATATGGACCCAGGATCTTCCCGCCTGTAATAATGCGGATACCTGCCAGTGAGGAAGCGTTGTCCGCCAGAGCTGCAAGTGCTGCCGTTATCTCGACACCGGCTGGTCCGCCGCCGATCACGGTAATAACGGGCTGTCCACCCTCTTGTTTGAGAACACGATCAACAGCCTTCCTGGACCGGATGAGATTGATGATGGGTTTGACGGGAAAAACAGACCTGCTGTCGGCGTAAATAGTTGCTGAGGACACTCTGCTTCCAACATTGAAAGAGGCAATATCGTAAGATATTTCACCTCCTGAATCGAGTATTAGTTCATTTCTGCGAGGATCGAGGGCGATAACCTTGTCGTAAACAAACGTTCCCCCCCGGCCTTCGACCATCTTTTGAATGTTGAATCGGATCTCCTGGGAGCTGTATGTCCCGCTGAGGGCGCCGGGTGACATCCCGGAATAGTAATGATGGGATGACGGGCTGATCACAGATACGCGGTGGCCCTTTGCAACGAATTCGTCGATCAGTGAAATAGTGGTCAGATGGGCGTGTCCGCCCCCAATGAGAATGAGGTGTCCTGACATAGGTCACATCCAGAGGAATTTTAAATACCAAAACCAAAAGTCTGAAGTTGATGACTTCGTATCTGAGCTCCGACCCCATTTATGGAAACTAGCACTTATCCAACCCAAGTCCATAGCATGCAGCGCCTATCAGCGCGGTTCGCGGGTTCAGGATCACGTGAACCGGGATCTTCTTCATAATTGTCTGCATGCGCCCCTTTCCAGTGAAGGCCTTCATGAAACTGCCTGCCTCAAGGGTCGGGACTATCCTGGGGGGGATACCCCCGCCTACGAATACGCCCCCGGTAGCCATAACCTTCAGGGCCAGATTGCCGGCTTCCGATCCCAGGATCGACACGAACATCTCCAGCGTTGCCTTGCACAACAGGCAGCGCCTGTCCTTGTCTGTTGCGGCATTAATAATTACCGGAGTGGGGTCAGTTACGTCGGCCAGGGATTCTTTCAGCCAGACCGACTCTTCAAAGCCGCCGGTGTCTTTAAAGAAACTGTATATATTCGGGATCCCTCTTCCGGAACAGACCGATTCGACGCTTACACTATCGGATCGCTCCTGCAGATATCCCAGCAGTTCTCTCTCTTCAGGTGTTGCGGGGGCGAAATCCGCATGGCCCCCTTCGGACGGATGGGCGAGATACCTGTCGTTACTCCAGGTGAGGAACGCCTCGCCCAGACCTGTGCCGGGAGCTATTACGGCAAGGGATTCGTGATCTTTTCCCTCGCCTGTGTTTAATGTGTGGAGATCCGATGATTTAAGGTGCGGAACCGCGTATGCGATCGCTTTCAAGTCGTTGAGGAATTTTACTTCAGGTATATTCAGTGTGCGCGCCAGGCCGGATTCGGTTATGTCCCATGGCAGGTTGGTAGTTGCCACTCTGCCCTGGCTTACCGGACCCGCTATCCCGATACTGGCCCTGCCGATGCTGTAACCAGCAGTTCCGATAAAATCAGCCACGATCTCCTCGAGGCTTCCATATTCGGAACTGGGATATGAGGCCTCCTCCAACGGATCCAATGTTCCCGAATCGAGTGAAAAAAGAGCAAGGATAGTCTTCGTACCCCCAATATCGCCGGCCAGGAGCATATAAATTCAGTACCTCCAGTTATGACATGGTCGGAGTAAGGTGGGTGGGATCATCTCGTCTCTACTGTGAGATGAGGAAAAGGTAAGAAGGCAGGACCTGACCCCAACCGACCTGACTTACTGCCGAAACATTCGCTTTCTATGTTAATAATAGCATACAGAGAGATCTGAGCCTGCTTCCGGTTGGACAATCGGGCTTTCTTTAAGTAACCAGGATTGATTGATCCAGCGCATATTGCACTTGAAGGTTTCCTGCGCTGATGATATTTTCTTCAACAATTAGTGGGTGCGCGCCAGGGGAGGAAAACAATCCAAATGACCACTGACGGGAAGAATACTTCCGGGCCGGGCAGGAGGCAACATCCCAGAGTTCCTGTTCGCGTTGAAGTGTTCTACGGCCACGGGGCGGATTTCGCCTCAGACTACATGCTCAACGTAAGCCGGGGAGGGCTGTTCATCGAGACCTTCTCCCCGCTGGACATAGGTACAAGGATCGATCTCAGATTCAGCCTGCCTGCCTTCACGAACATCTTTAATGTAAAGGGGGAGGTTGTATGGAAAAGGCCAGCCGACCAGGGAACCTCGCCCCCGGGGATGGGTGTCCAGTTCGTAGAAGTGGACAAGAAGGATGCGGAGTTGATCGACAGTTTCGTAAGGAGCCAGGTCGACACTGCCAGATAAGACAGTATTTACAGCAGAGCCTCGCCAAGTGTAATGACGGCCACCAGTATGAACAGGAGGCCGAGGGATCTCTCCATGGTTTTCTGGGAGATCCTCGTCGCCACCAGCGAACCTAACTGGGCCCCGATGACAACACCGGGTACAGTAAAGACCACTATTGAAAATACCGTCTCGAGAACAGATCCTCCGATACTGATAAACCTTGTGAAATGGCCTGCGGAGGCTGCAAGGGCTGTGAAGGCTACAACGAAAACGCTTGTGGCAACAGAGACCTTGCTGGGAACACGGCATCGCTGAAGGAGAAAATAGCTGTCAAGCTCTCCGAGGCCGGTGGAGATCAACCCTACGAAGAGGCCTCCAACACCAGCTATCATCATCCCCTCGTAGCGGTTACATACCTTGTACCGGATCACCTCTCCCGCGGCTGTTTTAATAACGGCTTCGTCCTTGCCGCCATGGTTTGCTTCATCTATTGCTTTATCCATCCTGCTCACGTCCTCGATCTCAGGTGATCTCAGAAAGCTCAGGGCCACCACAAAAAGACCCACACCAAGTATGATCTTCAGGATCCGGGATGGAATATACGCCGCGGCAACTGACCCGACAAGGGCCATAGGTATGGTTGCCATGAGGAGTGTAACGCCGAGTTTGTAGTCGATAAGCTTTTTTGTGGCATAGGCGTATATGCCGCTCGCGAAGCCGAAAACCTCAGTGATAAGGGCGGTGCCTATGGCAACATCCGGAGGAAGGCCGAGAAGAAGGATGAAAATCGGTGAGAAGAAGGTCGCACCTCCCACCCCGGACGCCATAGCGGTGGTGGCCACAAGAATGGATACGGGCAGCATGTACCAGTACTGAAAAGTCACGGCAAAAGTCTGTTAAGCCTGTTAATGCCGCCGATTATATCGTCGCCCAGTTCAAAGCTTATAACTTTACGACCGACGTCCAGGAGAGCCTGGCGATCACCCATTGCCTGGGCAGCTTTGAGCACTCCAAAGGTAATGGAGGATTTCCCGCTCCCGGCTTCGTCAGGCACGGGCAGATCAGCAGAGTTCCGTGATATTATCTGGATGAACAGGCCCCTGCCGCTGTCACCCTTGTGAAGCTGCCCGGTGGAGTGTAAAAAGCGCGGACCGTAACCGAGAGTTGTTGCAATACCCAGCCTGTCCCTGATCCTGAGGCGCATGAGCTGAAGCAGGGACCATGCGTCTTCAGATGGTTTAATATAGGCCTGAACGGACAGATAATCTCCGGGTCCTGCCTGGTCAAGGAAACGGTTCAGCGCCTCAGAGAGGCTGTTGACCTTAAGGTCGGAAAAGACAGTTATACCTTCCTCTTTGAGGGTGGGTTTTCGGTCCGGCAGAGCGCCATCCTTCCCGTAGACCGAAAGCATCTGCCGCGTCTGATCCTTGGCCGATTCCACGTTGGGCTGGTCAAAGGGATTTATCCCCAGCACGTGCCCTGCAACAGCAGTTGCTATTTCCCAGCGGAAAAACTCGCCGCCAAGGTCGTATGGATCATCAAGATTGATCTGGATCACGGGGTGCCCGGTGTCCTTCAGACTTTGGACCGCATCGTCGTAAGTACGGTCACCAGCCAGCCTGAGGTATACGAAAAGACGGTCCGGGCCATATGTTTCCGGCTTCGCAAGAGTTTCCCCGTCCACGGGTAATATTCCCTTGCCCTCCTTTCCCGTGCTCTCGGCAAGGAGCTGCTCGGCCCATGCCCCGAAGGCCTCTATGGGGGGTGAAGTGATCAGAGTGAGCTTGTCCCGGCCCGAAAGGGCCAGTGTGCCCATCGCGGCTCCCAGCAACGATCCGGAGTTATCGCCATTTACCGGGCAGTTTTCCGGTTCGCAGTTACACGCAACGGTAGAGGCGCGATCAAGGAGTTGGGCAATATCCACTCCGGTAAGGGCTGCCGGTACCAGACCGAAATATGAAAGAGCCGAATACCGGCCCCCGATATCGGGATCGTTAACGAATACCTCCCTGAAGGAATGCTTGTCCGCAAGATCCACGAGGGGGCTTGCGGGATCGGTGATGGCGATGAAGTGACTGCCGGCTTTTGACCTTCCTGCGACCTCTGAAGTAATATTGAAAAAGTGTTTGAAAAAGGAAAGGGTCTCAGTTGTTGTCCCCGATTTCGTGGCGACAATGAACAGGGTCTCTTCGGGATCTACAGCGTCCGTCAGTTCACTCACAGCGTCAGGATCGGTACTGTCAAGGACGTGAAGCCGCAGGTGACCGTCGGCTGTACCGAAAACTCTTGCAAACAGGTCCGGGGCGAGGCTGGAACCTCCCATTCCCAGAAGAACGGCTTGTTTAAAACCTGCTTTCCTCACATCATCGGCGAACTTGATGATCTGTGGCACTACGCCCGTCATGTTCTCGGGGCTGTTGAGCCATCCGAGACGGTTGGTGATTTCTTCCGGTTCCGGTTTCCACACAGTGTGGTCGTGCTCCCAGATCCTGGTCATAATCCTGTTTTCCTTAAGGCTGACCAGTGTTTTATGGACATCCGGTTCGTGCTCACCCAGGCTGGCAGCATATACTTTCCTGTCTCCCGAAAGGAGCTCTCTTTTTTTCGTGATCCCGGCCATGAGGGATTGAAAGGAGTCAACAAATTTGCCGATCCCGTCTTCTAACAGGTCACTTGTTATCCTGTCCAGATCCACTCCTGCATTGCTGAGGGTTTCCAGAAACGACCGGGCTTCATCGATGCCTTTTTCCAGAGATAATGCAGCGTTGCCGTGCTCTTCAAAAGCGTGGAGGGTAGAGGGTGGAAGTGTGTTGACTGTGTCAGGACCGATCAGAGTATCCACATAAAGGGTATCCGGATAGGCGGGGTTCTTGGTCCCGGTGCTTGCCCAGAGGGGTCTCTGCACTCTAGCGCCCCTGCCGGCCAAAGTCTCCCACTCGGGTCCCGAAAATATCTCCCTGAAAAGGCCGTATGCAGCCTTGGCATTGGCGATGGCCGCCCTGCCCTGGATATCTTTTCTGCCCAGCCTTTCAAGTTCATTATCCACCGCCGTGTCGACCCTGCTCACGAAGAATGACGCAACCGAGGCAACCATTCTCAGATCCGCCCTTCCCTCCGCCAGTTTCTTCAGCCCCTGGATATATGCTCTGGCGGCCTCCTCGTAGAGGCTGATGGAGAACAGCAGTGTGACATTGACGTTAATGCCCTCGCCGATGAGCGTTTCGATGGCCGGGATACCCTCAGGAGTTGCCGGGATCTTGATCATGATATTTGGACGGCCCAGAGCCCGGAAAAGGCGCCTGGCTTCATCAATAGTGCTTTCCGTATCCCTGGCAAAAAGCGGGTTGACTTCAAGGCTCACAAAGCCGTCCGCGCCGTGGGTCTTTCTGTAAACAGTGCTTAAAATATCCGCCGCCATCGCGATATCTGTTCGGGTGAGCTCGTCGTAGGTTTCCTCATCCGATTTACCCTCTACCGTGAATCGGACGAGGTCGTTGTCGTAGTCGGAACTGCCGGTTATAGCTTTTTCGAAGATAGTGGGGTTGGATGTGACTCCCCCCAGACCCCTGTCAACCAATGCCTGCAACTCACCGGAGGTGATGAAAAACCTGCGAATATAATCCAGCCAGATCGACTGGCCCAGCTCTGCGGTCTTTTTTATTTTTCCATCTTCATATCATCTCCCAATTCGGTAGTGGTCAATATACAATAAGCGGGTTCCGGCAAATGCCCCTTCGCCTTCGCAACCCCCTACAGCCTACGGCTGGAGTTTCTGGTTTCTGGTTTCTAGTTTCTAGTAAACCCAAACCTTGCCCTGCGGCCCCCTGCGATCCGCCCAAATGGGCGGCCAGCGGCCCTCTGCGTTAAAGGCTCTTGTCTCCTTTAACAGATGCAATATTACCCCCGCACCCCCAGACGCCGGCACACCGTTACCCCGATACGTATCAATTTCCCTCTTTCCTTTTTCCTTTTTCCTCTTTCCTGAATCCCCGATACTTCGTATCCATTGCCATAACTTTTTTCAGGCGTCTGAGATGTCGTTCCTCCGGGGTAAACTGCGCCGCCAGGAAGGTTTGCACCAGTTCCCTTGAAAGCTCAGGTCCTATCACTCTTG
>QIFJ01000034.1 GCA_003229755.1 Pseudomonadota bacterium | reverse complement strand
CTGTCTCACATCAGCTGCGGATCCTTCGCAACAGCAGGCTGGTGAAATTCAGGAAAGAGGGAAAAAATGTTGTTTACTCCATCAGTGACGAGCACGTGGCAACTATCTTCCGAGAAGGACTCGAGCATGTTGAAAGGCTGTAATGATAAAGAACGAATTTAAGCATCACGAATACACAGGGTGTCGAGGGCATCACAGCGGAAAAAGGGGCAGCCGCTTATTCTCCCTCATTCCAAAGCTGCATCGGCATGATCGTCACGGCGGCTTCCAGGAAGAAGGCGTAGACGGGAGCGATGACAGGAACAGTATCCTGATGGTTGGAAGTCCCAATGTGGGTAAGAGCGCCCTTTTCAACCAGCTCACAGGAACCTACGCAACTGTATCAAATTATCCCGGTACTACCGTCGCTCTTGCAGTGGGCAGAATGAAGCTTGCGGGACGCGAATATGAAGTGGTGGATACTCCGGGGATGTATACGCTTCTTTCCATTACGGATGAGGAAAGAGTAACCAGGAAGATCCTCCTGGAGGGGGGTTACGATGTTATCCTGCACGTGATCGACGCTAAGAATCTCGGGAGAATGCTCACCTTTACCCTCCAGCTGATCGAAGCCGGCCTGCCGGTGATCCTGGTCTTGAATATCATGGATGAGGCCATAGGCGCCGGTCTCGACATTGACACCGAGACACTGTCACGAAGGCTGGGAATTCCCGTTGTCCCTACGATAAGTATCTCGGGAAAGGGTGTTAAAGAGCTTAAAAAGGAGATCGCCCGATATACGCATAACGGCATGACCCTCCAGGTCGATTACGGTGTGGTTATCGAAAGGGCGGTACGGGAACTGGCAGAACTCATGCCGGCAGCTGCCCTCACATCCAGATCGGAAGCGCTCCTTGTTCTTCAGGAAGACAGGGACATGCTTGGTGTGGTTACCTCCCTCCAGTCAGACAAGGCCCAGGAAGTATTCGAGTTGGTAAATAGCCTCAAGAGGAAGCTTGAAAACCCTGTCAACTACTATCTGGCCATGGGGAGACAGCGACGGTCGGAGCAGCTTCTGGGGGGGATCATAAAACGCCGCGATATAACCGCGAAAAACATCAGGGAGAAGATCGACAAGCTCCTCATATCACCGCTGACAGGGGTGCCGATACTGGTCCTGGTGCTCTACTTCGGGTTCTACAAGTTCGTGGGGGTGTTCGGCGCTGGAACGGTGGTGGATTTTCTGGAAGGCCATCTTTTCGAGACTTATCTGACTCCATTCATAAACGACATGACCCGGAAGGTGATACCGTGGACAGTGCTGCAGGACCTGATAGCGTTTGATTACGGTATTCTAACTCTCGGTGTGAGATATGCAGTGGCGATAGTCCTGCCGATAGTGGGAGCATTTTTTCTAGTTTTTTCCGTAGTGGAAGACAGCGGATACCTCCCCCGGCTCTCCCTTCTCATTGACAGGATCTTCAAGAAAATAGGCCTTTCCGGGAGGGCCGTCATCCCCATGACCCTGGGTTTCGGATGCGGGACAATGGCGACCATGGTTACCAGAACTCTGGAATCTAAAAGGGAGCGCATGATAGCCACTGTCCTCCTCGCCCTGGCTATCCCCTGTTCCGCCCAGCTGGGTGTTATATTCGCCCTTACGGCGCAGAAGCCGGGTGTACTGGTAACCTGGATCGGCGTCACCCTCTTCATTTTCCTTCTGATAGGATACCTGACCGCCAGGCTTCTGCCGGGAGAGGAGCCCCAGTTCTTCATGGAGCTGCCCCCGCTGCGTATGCCTACGCTGGCCAACATCTGGGTAAAGACTGCCACTCGCATGCAGTGGTATTTCCGTGAGATACTTCCGCTGTTTCTGCTGGCCTCGGTCATCATCTGGGCGGGCAAGCTTACGGGGCTGTTCGACCTGGCCCTGTGGCTCCTGGAATTTCCCACAAAGGCGATCGGGCTGCCGGCAGAAGCCGCCCAGGCCCTGTTGTACGGGTTTTTCCGCCGGGATTATGGAGCCGCCGGACTTTACGATCTGCAGCAGGGAGGTCTCCTAACGGGCAATGAACTTGCGGTGGCAGCGATCACGCTTACCCTTTTCCTCCCATGCATTGCCCAATTCCTTGTTATGATGAAGGAGAGAGGAAAGAAGACGGCCATTGTGATAGCGGCGTTCGTTTTTCCTTTCGCGTTTCTGGTGGGAGGCATAGTACACTTTTTGCTGAGATCGCTGGGAATAAACCTCCAGTAAAGGAGATATCGTGGAAATTACCAGGCACTCTGAAGAGATACAGGATGAAGTCCTCGAAGTGCTCTGGACGAGTCTCGAGGAAGGCGGACGCGAGTCTATCCCGGTGGATGAGATCCTCATCATTGGCCTTTCCGGACCACCAGCCGAAGCCGTGGAGAACCTGAAGAAAAGAGGTCTGGTGCAGGTGGAAGATAATGAGGTTCACCTTACAGATACCGGATTTGAAGAGGCCAGGATGACGATCCGCAGGCACCGCCTCAGCGAGCGGCTTTTTGCCGATATCTTCGATATTGTTGAAGATGAAGTGGAAAACGTCGCGTGCAGATTTGAGCATATGCTCATCAAGCCGAACCTGGAAGGGAAGATCTGTGAGCTTCTGGGACATCCCAAGACGTGCCCCCACGACAGGCCCATACCCATAGGGGAGTGCTGTCACAAGGCTGATACTGCTGTTGATCAGGCAGTTGTTCCAATGAGCCGGCTCCGTCCCGGTGAGGCTGGTATCATAGCCTATATTCATTCAGGGGATTCGGAAAAACTCAAGAAACTGATGGCCATGGGTATCCTCCCCGGCGAGGAAGTGGACCTTGAGAGGAGATTCCCGTCCTTTGTCTTTAACGTGGGTTACAGCCGGTACGCCGTGGATGAGGGGATGGCATCTGCCATATTCGTCCGGCGCCAGGATATCGCTGGTGAATAGTATTTTTTCTACTCTGTAGTTTGCGTTCAATACATAATAACCGGGTTCCGGTGAATCACGAAGCGAAGCTAAAAGGGGGTTGCGAAGGCAAGTGATTACACTCAAAAACCCGGCTATATGAAAACACTCTGTCGAAATCTCACCAGCCAATCGTGGGATAAACCGAAAATTGAGGGAAAATGAAAATTCATCCGGATTGCCGACCCTGCCTGATCAGACAGATTGAATCAACGGCCCGCACGGCATGTGACGATCCTGACCTTATCATGAGAGCGTGTAGCGAGGCGGCAGACGCCCTGGAAAAGGTCTGGGACGACGAGCTTACTCCACCGGAGGTAAGCGCTGGTCTTTACAGCCTGGTGGCCCGGATATGTGGAAACGATGATCCATATCTTCCCCAAAAGATACATTTTACCGACAAGGCCCTGAAGCTGTTTCCCTCCATGAAGGAAACGGTCATGACATCCGCTGACCCCTTCGAGGCAGCAGTCAGAATGGCCATTGCCGGAAATATTATCGATTTCGGTACAGGGGAGAGGAGAGGGGAAATAGACCTGGAGGAGTCCCTCCCCGATTACATGACCAGACCGTTTTTTATCGACAACCTCCAGGAACTTTCCGAAAGATCCACTCTCGCCAGAGAGGTGCTCTTTATCGGAGACAATGCGGGCGAGACCGTATTCGACCGTCTCCTCATGGAAATGCTGGATCACAGCCGGATTTATTACGCTGTAAAGGGCGGCGGTATCATCAATGATGCGACTGAAGAGGATGCCAGAAGGGCCGGGGTCCACGACCATGCCCGGATAGTTGATACAGGGCTGAGGCTGCCGGGAACAGTTCCCGCAATATCCAGCAGCGAATTCAGGGATATCTGGGACAGGGCCGACCTGGTAATCTCCAAGGGACAGGGGAATTTCGAGACGTTGACCGAACTGCCGAAAGAGGGCCGGATCTTCATGCTGTTTATAGTCAAATGCCATGTTGCTGCAGACTATCTGGGAGCCACCAAAGGAGATATGGTGGTGATGAGGTGGTGAGAATTTGACTTTTGTTTTGCCCTTTGGGGAGTCAAAAAGTCAAATTCTGGAGATTGGAAATTAGAACATTAGAAATTAGATAACAACTAAGAATCGGATAAATAATGAAGAGCAAACAGGATCTTGAACAGTTCATTCTCTCCAGGAGGACAAAGAGGCTCCGGGAGGTGCTCAAAAAGAGGATCGCGTCCCTGACGCTGGTGCTTGACAGCTTCAACAAGGAGCACAATATCGATGCTGTCCTGCGAACCCTTCGGTATTCAGCACGTTCATATTATTCCTCAGCTTGTGAAGGTAAGGCCGTCTCCGGAAATAACTCAGGGCGCAGACAGGTGGCTGACGATCCACTATTATGAAACCGCCGAAGATTGCATAAGCAGGTTAAAAAAAGAGGAATTTAAAATACTGGCCGGTTCCCTCGGAGAGGGGTCAGTCCCACTTCATGATTGCGACTTTACGGGGAAGATAGCCCTCGTTTTCGGTAACGAAGTGGACGGGGCCAGCGAAGCTGTCATTGAAATAGCCGATGGGCTCTTCGTGATACCCCTTGTGGGTTTTTCACAGAGCCTGAACGTGTCGGTGTCCGCCGGGATCACGGTCCATCACGTCAGACAATGGAAAGAAGATAAGAGAGAAGAAACCGGAGCCCTGCCGGAACATGAAAACCGGCACCTTATGGAGAGATGGATCAAGAAGTCAGTGAAGCAAGCGGATAGGATACTAGATGTCTTGAAAGATGACGATTAATGCGATCAGACATTTCGCCCACTCGCCGCTTCGGGTCCGTATTTACTAGAAACAAGAAACCAGAAACTTTTGCCAAAGGCCAGCTTTATTGCAGCCGCATAAATTAGCCCCAATAAGGAAACGCTACATAATATACGGCGCTGGCGCCATCGGCAGCGCAATCGGAGCCATGCTCGCAAGAGGCGGCCGGGGAGATCTCATCTTCGGGGTTTGTGGGAAAGAACACGTTCATTGTCTCTCTCCAGAATGGCCTGGGCAACGTTGAGATTTGCCAGGATATCCGTAAGGGGAGGGCAACCGAGATCGAATCCATCAACGGTGAAGTTATTAAGCGTGGAAGAGCTCTGGGTATAGATACCCCGTATAATGAAACGGTCTACAATCTCGTGAAGGCCAAAGTTGCACTTCACAGCTCCGGCACAGAGAATGATTAAACGGTTTGATTATTTCAGGGAAGGGAGGAGATGAGTGAACGTTACAATAGAAACCAGCAAGGGAATCATAGTTGCGGAACTGGATCAGGAGAAGGCTCCGGTGACAGTGGATAATTTTCTGACTTACACAAGGGAGGGTCATTACGACGGGACGATCTTTCATCGAGTGATATCCGGTTTCATGATCCAGGGCGGTGGAATAACAACTGACATGAATGACAAGAGCACTCACAAGCCTATCACCAATGAGGCGGACAATGGCCTCAAGAACCTGAGGGGCACTCTGACCATGGCGAGGACGAGCCAGATCAACAGCGCTACCAGTCAGTTCTTCATTAACCTCGTGGATAACGGATTTCTGGATCACAGGGATAAGTCAACGCAGGGATATGGATATGCAGTCTTCGGCAGGGTGATCGAGGGCATGGATGTCGTTGACGCTATCGCCGGGGTCGAGACCGGTTCGGTGGGGGGGTACAGCGATGTGCCGGTTGAAGCTGTTGTTATCAGCAAAGTAACAGTTGCTGATTAAGTTGATAGTTGTTGGTTGTTAGTTGTTAGAACATTAGAGCATTAGAAATTAGGGTTCACTTCCAAATTAGTTGGTGAAATTTTGGTAAATGTACGTTGAGGGCCGGGCTTTTGGGTGTGATCACTCGCCTTCGCAACCCCCTTTGAGCTTCGCTTCGTGATCCACCAAAATCCCGGCCCTGATATATATGTATCCATACAGGGTTTCGGCAAAAGACCCTGAAGCGAAGCTAAAAGGGGGTTGCGAAGGCGAAGGGTTTATTGCCGAAACCCATGCATTATGTATTGACCACCAACTAATTGGGAGATGAACCGAAATTAGAGCACCTGAGCTTGCCGAAGGGGACGTTGGACTCTTACCGAAGGCCAGCATCATTGCGTGGAGCGTTTACTAATGAGGAATACTGCGGTCGTGCTGATAATAGGGATACTCCTCCTGGTGTCCGCCTGCGCCGGTCCTTCTGTGAGAGAACCAATTACGGCGGACGAATACAGGGTAAACGGCAGGAATTACAGGGTGCTTGGAACCTCGACCGGCTTTGAGCAGAGGGGGCTGGCCTCATGGTACGGCGGCAAGTTTCACGGCAGGTTGACCGCCAGCGGTGAAGTCTACGACATGAACAAGCTCACAGCCGCCCACAGGACCCTTCCTCTCGGCACCTATGTCAGGGTCACCAGGACTGACGGGCGTGGTGAAGTCGTCCTGAAAGTCAACGACAGGGGCCCATTCATAAAGGGAAGGATAATAGATGTCTCCAGGGCCGGAGCCAGAAAGCTTTCCATGCTCGAGGAAGGTGTGGCCGAAGTCAGGGTGAAAGCCCTGGGAAAGAGGGACCGAAGGTCAAAACCCGATGAAATAGTACTCAGGAGCCGTCCTGATTACCGCCGTGGTTCTTTTTCGGTACAGATCGGAGCTTTTACAGTTAAGGAGAACGCCAGGAAATTTGCTGTGAGGATGAGAGATAAGTACGGTGCGGCGTACATAGCTTTTTACGACCGGGGTGACATGGTTTTTTACAGGGTTCGCGTCGGGCGCTTCAAAATTCAGGAGCAGGCCGAGAACTTTCGCCTTAAGCTTATAAATGATGGTTGGGATAACTCGTTTGTAGTATCCAAATAACTTCTTGGGGTCGGATCCCATATCGTCCACATTCACCTGGAACCTGGAACTCGATATTATGATTCTATGCATCGGTAACATAAACTTCGATATCATCTTCCCCATCAATCGTCTGCCTGGTCCCCACGAGAAGATGATCTGTGAGGACACCATGTTCGGCTTCGGCGGCTCGGCGGCAAATACCGCTTACTGGCTTGCCCGCCTCGGGTGTGATGTGGCCATGGCAGGGGCAGTGGGAGATGATCTTCCTGGCAAAGAGCATATCGCTGCCCTCGCTGATGCCGGTGTGAACGTGGCTGGAATAGAAATTACCGAATCATCTACCGGAATCGCGTCAATATTTACAACAGGCAGGGAAAAGAGGATGGTCAGGAGTCAGGGAGCCAACCTTCATGGAGAATTCCGTCCTGAGCTTCTTTCCGGCTGCCGTATGGTTTATCTTTCGAGCGGGAATGTGAACCTGGCAAAAGAATACGCCAGGTATGCTGAAGAACAGGACATCCCGGTTTTTCTTAACCCTTGCAGCACAGATCACAGCGAACTGCTGGGTGATGTGACCGCGGTTGTCCTCAACCTGGATGAGCTGACGGCTATCACCGGTGTGCAGGACCCTGACGAAGCGCTTCTCGCGTTAGACAAGCAGGTGGCGGTCGTTACACTGCCTGAAGGCGGCTGCATCGCTGTGCAAGGCTTCAGGACAAAACGTTTTCCGTTCCCCGAGATCGAGCCGGTAGACAGGACAGGGGGTGGAGATGCCTTCGCCGCGGGATTCCTTTCTGCCATGAAGGAGTGTAAACCCCTTGGGGTTTGCGCACAGAGGGGGAATGTCCTGGCGCGGGAAGTGATAATGAGATGGGGGGCACGACCGGCTGAAATTGATATGGGCCGAATACTAGAATGAAAGCGGGCCCATAAATAAACAACGACCAACGGCCAATGCCCAACGTAAATTTCACTGTGATATAGACACTTAGAAAATACCGAGTCAGAATGGGATCGAAAAATATAGATTATTTAAAGTGGATTTTCCAGCTTGATGTTTGCGATTGACCACGTTGGTTCTTGGTCGTTGGTCCTTGGACACGGTCAGTTTAATCAGACCTCACTCTTCCCTTCGGTATCTCCGGATCCAATGCCTGCCTGATGGCCTTCAGGAGATAATCCTCGGCGACAAGCCCTTCGAAATATATCCAGTCGTTGATCCAGGTTCTGGGGACGATGACCACCTCGTACTTGTTTCCCTTCTCCGGAAAGTCAAAGGTGCTGATCGCCTGGGCATAAACGCGGCTGCTTGCAGCTGCGAAACGGTATGCGAGCCGGACCGACTCGGGACAGTACGGTCATAATGGTGTGACAAAAACCCGGATGTTGACATCGGCATCAAGACTCTTGAGGTAGGACACCGTGGTGTCGGCAAGAGGCTTCATCTGGCCCGTTGCTATCAGGAGGCTGTCGAGAAACGGCTCCAGCTCCATCTTGTTGGGGAATCCGTAATACGAGATGCCGATTGGAATTTCACCTTCCGGGATCAGGACGGGTCCATGGTCCGTTTCCAGTTTCTGTCGATCTCCCGGGTCGGAAAGCCCCAGTTCCTGAACCTTGATCCTGGATGTCATGGTAGACAACAGGTCTAGTAGCGCCCGTGTTTTTGCGTAATGTTTTTCTTCGGCACTTCTTCTGAAAAACTTGATATTGACCGTCGTGTCGAGCATCGCGGTCTTTTCCCTGAGCAGAAGTCTTTCTTTCTGGCCGAAACGAACCGGCTTTGATCTTCTGGACTCAGTGTCCCCTGAAGGCTTACTACAGGATAAAACTGTAAAGAGTAAAAGAGCGAGGAATGCCCAAATAAATCTTCCGTTTTTTCCGTTCATGCCCATGTTACGAAAATACCATAACCTGGTTCACTCCTGCTTAGCCCGTGGGTTTTCAGTAAAGTGTATTCTTCAGGCCGGGTTTTTGGGTGTAATCACTCGGCTTCGGAACCCATTCGTTAGGTATTGCCCAGCAGCTAATTTGGAGTTGATCTCATATCTTTAATCCAAGAGTGTAAATTTCTTTGGGAATACGCCCGAAGAAATTTATTGGAAAAGCTCAGTTGAAAGATAGCGTTCACCCGAGTCAGGGAGGACGACAACTATTGTTTTTCCTTTATTCTCGTCTCTCTTTGCCACGGTTATCGCCACGTGCAGGGCAGCTCCCGAGGAGATGCCGACAAGCACACCTTCTTCCCTGGCGAGGTTCCTGGCGGTATTGAACGCATCTTCATTCGAGACTGTAATTATCTCGTCGACGACATCCATGTTCAGAACTGCAGGGATAAAACCCGCGCCTATTCCCTGGATCTTGTGCGGTCCCGGAG
>QIFJ01000074.1 GCA_003229755.1 Pseudomonadota bacterium | reverse complement strand
AAAAGCTCCCAACAGATCCATGGGCAGCGGGAATATGGTTGTGGAGTTGTTTTCGGTTGCTATCTCACGCAGGGTCTGAAGATAGCGCAGCTGGAGTGCCTGGGGGTTCACAGAGATGATATTGGCAGCCTGCGCAAGTTTGTCCGCAGCCTGAAATTCTCCGTCGGCAGCTATGATCTTGGCTCTCCTCTCTCTTTCCGCCTCAGCCTGTTTGGCCATTGTTCTCTGCATATCCTGGGGCAGGTCAACATGTTTGATCTCCACGGTCGTCACCTTTATCCCCCAGGGGTCGGTCTGCGTGTCAAGGATCTCCTGGAGCTGGTGGTTGATCTTTTCTCTTTCGGAGAGAAGGTCATCAAGATCAGCCTGACCCAGGACGCTCCTTAAGGTGGTCTGGGCGAGCTGGCTTGTAGCGTAATAAAAATCCTCGACCTCAACAACAGCTTTACTCGGTTCCATCACCCTGAAGTAGATAACAGCGTTAACTTTTACCGAAACGTTGTCACGGGTGATGATATCCTGTGGCGGCACTGAGGCTGATTTTCACCATCTTTTCCAGAACTGGTATAATGATTACAAGCCCTGGGCCCCGGTCGCCCCTCAGACGGCCCAGAAAGAAAACAACCGCCCTCTCGTATTCTTTCAAAACCTTGATAGCTGACCACAGGAACATGATCACCGCTATCACTACAATTAAGACTAGATAGCTAACCCCGAACATTGTGTCCTCCTTTACCGGTAATGCCATTGGCGTTCCCGGTGTTAAACCACGCCTGTGGCGTGGCTAGCGTTAAATGTGAATTCTTATTAAAGATCCAAGGTCCAAAATCCAAGATCAACTAACAATTTCTAATCTCCAATTTCGGATCATCTCCCGATTAGTTAATGGATATATATCAGGGCCGGGATTTTGGTGAATCACGAAGCGAAGCTCAAGGGGGTTGCGAAGGCGAGTGATTACACCCAAAAGCCCGGCCTAATAAATAAACTATACCAATACTCAATAAACTGAAATGTTCTAATGCTCCAATTTCTTTCTAATGCTTTATTGATCCATTGTTCTCAAGTTGAGGCAACGCCTCAACTTGAAGCATCATTCCATCTACATCGACAACCCTTATGCGCTTGCCAGCCGGCAAGGGTGTATCGCTGACAGCGTTCCAGATCTCCCCATGAACCCTCACTTTACCCTCCGGTGCGACTTCGGTCGTTGTCTCGCCAACGGTTCCCATAAGGCCCTCCACACCTGTGACTGGTTTCCTGCGTTGAACCTTTACAGCCAGACCGAGACCGACCACAAAAACGAGGGCTGTTAATCCTGTAACTCCGAAAATAAGGGTTCGCGAAATGCGGTAATACGGCTCCATGGAGCGGATGAGCATAATGCTTCCCAGGAATGTGGACACAATGCCCCCTATAGACAGCATACCGTATGAAACCACCTTGACTTCCAGTATGAACAGGACCAGAGCCAACGCTATGAGCATTATCCCGGCATAGTTGACTGGAAGCACCTGAAAAGCGAAAAAAGCCAGTATGAGTGCTATTGCGCCCAACGCTCCCGGCAGGATAACACCAGGATTTGCAATTTCGAAAAAGATCCCGTAAATCCCGAGCATCAGCAGCAAATAGGCCACATTCGGGTCGGTTATCGTCGCAAGTATCCTGCGGCGAAGGTCCATTGGTCTTTCCTCGATGCTGGCGCCCGCGAGGGCGAGTATCGTTTCCTTCCCCCTTATCTGAACCGCCCTGCCCTCTATCTTTTCAAGGAGCTCGCCCAGGTTTTCAGCTATCAGGTCGATAACACCTTCCTGCAGCGCCTCCCTTTCGGTGGAAGAGATGCTCTCCCTGACGGCTCTTTCTGCCCACTCGGCGTTCCTGCCGTTCTTTTCCGCAATGCTCTTTACGAAAGCGACTGTATCGTTGATAACTTTTCGTGCCATGATGTTTTCATCTGAGGAGATCTTATCACCGGACCCCCCGTTTTTTTCGTTATCTTTATCCGTCTCATCCCCATCCTTGCTGTTATCTTCGTCTTTTTTCTCCTCCTTTTTCTCTTTCTTCTTCCCGAAAAATCCGCCGCCGCCAATATTCACCGGATGCGCGGCCCCGATATTTGTCCCGGGGGCCATGGCCGCCACGTGGGCAGAGAGGGTTATGAATACTCCTGCTGATGCGGCTCTGGCCCCCGGGGGGTATACATATACAGCTACCGGTACGGGGGAAGCCATTATGGCCTTTACGATAGTTCTCATGGAGCTCATTAAACCGCCGGGCGTATCGAGTTTCAGAACAAGAAGATCGATATCTTCCACGGCGGCTTCCTTGAGGCTCGTCTCAATATATTCGGAGGTGACGGGGTTAATAGCCCCTTCTACGGTTATCACTACGACTTTTGGGCGGTCTGAGACTGTTGATGAAACGGGCTTCTCCACGTCCTGATCGCCGATCCCCGCTGCCGGGAGGAGCCACATCAGTACAAAGGCGATACTGAGCAGGACCGCAGCTCTGCCCCTGAATCGGGATCTCAAGCAGTTCCATTTATACACGGTCATTACACCTTCTCTTCCAGCGTTGAAACCGGCACAGCCATTCCGTGAACCAGATCCACCAGATCCGTGCCTCTCTTTCTAAAGGGTATCATAAGCAGTGACAGTCTGACGCCCCTTTGTGACTGCAATTCAATTTCCCTGGCGTGGGCCGCCATAGCCATGATCTCGGGTACTTCATCAGCGTGGACCAGTGCCGGAATATTTTTTATGACAAGTTTCCTGTTGTAGGGGATAGCTTCGGTCATGGGGTCATGGGGTCAGACCTCACATTCTTACTTTTTGTCAATTATCTGTTTAACTATTGAAAAGGTAAGAATGTGAGGTCTGACCCCCTTACAGATCAGCAACCTTGGAACAACCCATCTATTTTTCTCCCATAATTGGATTGGCCTTGATCTTGACCTTTCCGTCCTCCACAACAACCCTGTATTCAACGCTGGAGCATTTATACTTCTCCTTGATAGAATCAGTTTGCTGTTTCACCATCTCCCTTACCCTGGGCAGATCGGGGACCTGCCTGCTTCCCAGGCCCCTGTATTCCTGGGTGATTTTGCGGTAAAGCGATTCTACGAGAACACGATCAGTTTCCGTAGAACTAATCTCGAATATGCCATTCCTGGCCCGGGCAAGGGCCAAATCAGAATCCCTGCGGCGGACGTTCTTTCCCTCTTCCAGATCCCGCAGGTTTCTCTGCCAGAAATTCAGGTAAGTATTGTATCTGGCTATCACCTGCTGAAGCCTGAACTGAAGAGCGGTATTCGGAGCTTTAGTAGTAGCCATCGCTCTTACTTCTTTTGCCACTTCATCAGCCAATCTTGAAGGCGAAGTTTTCAGTACACCCATAAAATATTGATCGTACTGAGCCTTCAGCAGGTTGATGTTATTTTCCAGCTTCTGAATACGGTTTACCATGTCCCCTGACGTGAAAATACTCCGGAAAAAAGATTATAAACCCATTTAATCGATATACAGAAGGATAACAGAACAGGCTGCCTATTTCAAAACCTTTACAGTTTGGTGTTTCGAAATTGGACTAAAAAAAGTTCGCTCCTGCCTGGCCAACCTTCGGCCAGGGTCCCAAGTCCCAAGTAAATGAATGACTGAAATATTTACGTTGGGCGTTGGACCTTGGACGTTGGACGCGGGTATACCCCTCCTCCCTAAGCACCACCCCCTTGACAGCCTAAATTCTTGCTGAAATAATCCCATCCTTGCGGTTCTGCCGCCTGGATCTTCCATGTTCAAGGAGTCGTTGTAACAGAGATGGCAACCCCTGACGAAAACTCACTGAGAATTGTTATCCTTGCCGCCGGCAAGGGTACGCGGATGAGGTCCTCTCTTCCCAAGGTTCTGCACACCCTTGGAGGAAAACCTCTAATAAGCTATACTCTCTCGCTGGCAGCAGATCTGGACGCTCAGAAAATCGTCCTGGTTCTGGGTCACAGAGCCCAGCTCGTTCAGTCCTGCATGCAGGATAATGACAAATATGAGATAGTCATCCAGGATCCTCAACAGGGAACCGGACACGCTCTGCTGCAGTGTCTCGACTTCTTTTCAGGTTTTCCTGGCGCTGTCCTGGTTCTGTCCGGAGATGTGCCCATGCTGCTGCCTGAGACTGTAAGCGGCCTCCTTGCATCCCACAGGCAGAGCGGCGCGGCAGTGTCAGTTCTTACCTCGAACCTTAAGGATCCTGCAGGATACGGCAGAATAATAAGGGATGAGAACACAAAGCCTGTCGCCATACGTGAACAGAGGGATCTGTTACCTGGCGAAAATGAGGTAACTGAGATAAACATGGGCGTCTACGCCTTCGACGCCCGCTTTCTGGCCGGGGAGCTTCCTCGCCTGAGTAACGACAACGCCCAGGGTGAATACTACCTGACCGATCTGGTTTTGGCGGCTTCAGGGACAGGAATGACGGTAACTACACACACCCTTAAAGACCCTGATCAGGCTCTGGGCATCAATACTCTGGCTGAACTTGCTGCCATGGAGGTCGTCATGCGAAATGAGATATTAACGAAGCTGATGGACTCAGGAGTCCGAATCATGGATCCGGCGACGACATATGTTGACGAATCTGTAAAGGTCCAACCTGATGTAGTGCTTCATCCCATGACGGTTCTACATGGAGAAACCTCGATAGGAACGGGTTCGGTTATCCACCCCGGCGCGGTGATAAGCGATTCCATCATCGGAGAGGATGTCATTGTCAGGCCCTACTCTGTCATAGATAACTCCATCATTGAAAAGGGCGCGGCAGTGGGACCCTTTGCCCACATCAGGCCGGGAACCCACCTGAAAGAGGACTCTCGCATCGGCAACTTCGTGGAGGTGAAAAAATCGACCGTCGGCAGAGGCAGCAAGGCTTCCCACCTCACTTATATCGGTGATTCGGACTTGGGGGAGGGTGTGAATATAGGTGCCGGTACGGTTACCTGTAACTACGACGGTTTTTCAAAGCACAAGACCGTAATCGAGGACGGCGTTTTTATCGGCAGCGGCACCATGCTGGTGGCTCCGGTCCGCATAGGACACAACTCTATAGTTGGAGCGGGATCGACGATCACCCGGGACGTTCCGGCCGAAGCCCTGGGGATAGCAAGAGGTAAGCAGACGGTAAAGGAGAACTGGGCCCCCGAATTCAGGAAGAAAGCCGCCAAAGATAAGGAAGATACCTGATGTGCGGGATAGTCGGCTACGTGGGTTCCGGTAGCGCTTCAAAGATCCTCATGGACGGTCTCAGGAAACTGGAATACCGGGGTTATGATTCCGCAGGCCTGGCAGTCCTGGAAGGAACTGACCTCCAGGTGCGCAGGAGCGCGGGGAAGATAAGCTCACTGGAAAAAGTACTGTCTGAAGATCCCATCGACGGCTCAATGGGAGTCGGGCACACTCGATGGGCGACCCATGGCAGGCCCAACGAAGAAAATGCCCATCCCCACAGGGACTGCACAGGAAAGCTGGTCCTGGTCCACAACGGCATCATTGAAAACTACCGGGACCTGAGGGACGAACTCCTGGCTAAAGGCCATAAAATGGCTTCCGAAACGGACACCGAGGTTATCGCCCACCTGGTGGAAGAGAACTACACCCAAGATCTGGCCGAAGCTGTAAGGGAAGCGCTGAAAAAAATAAGTGGCGTTTACGCCCTTGTAGTCCTTCATAGTGATGAACCCGGAAAGCTGATCATTGCGCGCAGCGGCCCTCCCCTGGTGGTGGGTATCGGTTCGGGAGAGATGTTCGTCGCATCTGATATTCCCGCGGTTCTTCACCACACACGGCGTTTCATATACCTGAATGAGGGTGAGATAGGAGTCGTAACTTCCGAGACCGCTACATTCACGGACCTCGAAGGAAAGGCGCGGGAGGCCGAGGAGGTGAATATCACCTGGGATCCCATCATGGCGGAAAAGGGCGGTTACAAGCACTTCATGCTAAAGGAGATACACGAACAGCCCGAGGCCATTGCCGATACTATTCGGGGCAGGTTTTTTGAAGATGAGGGAGATGTCCAACTCGATGACCTGGAGCTTCCCGACAGCCTCATCCAGGACCTGGACAGGTGCGTTATCGTCGCCTGCGGCACCTCGTGGCACGCCGGCCTGGTTGGCCAGTTCCTTATGGAAAACCTGGCGGGTATTCCGACCAGTGTGGAATACGGTTCCGAGTTCCGCTACAGAAATCCAGTTCTGAACGACCGGACACTGGCAATCGCGATCTCCCAATCCGGAGAGACTGCCGATACTTTAGCCGCTGTCCGGGAATGCAATGAAAAAGGCGCATCCGTGGTCTGCATCTGCAACGTCGTGGGTAGCATGATCACGCGGGAGTCCTCGGGCGTTATCTATACCCATGCAGGCCCGGAGATAGGTGTGGCATCCACCAAGGCATTTACGACTCAGTTGGCATGCCTCGTGCTCCTCTCCATTTTCATAGGCAGGAAGCGCGGGGTTCTCACCAGTGACCGGTCCAGAGAACTTCTGGACCACCTCTTTGCCCTGCCCCACCAGATAGAGGAGATACTTGGGTTAGAAAAAGAGATCGAGGAATTGGCCGGGAGATTTTACCGATATTCGAACTTCCTCTATCTCGGGCGGGGTGTTCACTATCCCATCGCCCTCGAAGGAGCCCTCAAACTGAAGGAAATAAGTTATATACACGCGGAAGGCTACCCCGCCGGCGAGATGAAGCACGGACCGATCGCTCTCATCGATGAGAATATGCCAGTGGTATTTCTAGCTCCCAGGAATTCCGTTTATGAAAAAGTGCTTGCCAACATCGAGGAGGTCAAGGCCCGAGGCGGCATGGTCATAGCCGTGTCTGACCATGAGGACCCGATACTGGCCGAGCAGGCTGATGCTGTTATAAAGATCCCCCGCACCGACCCCTATCTGTCACCTATCCTGACCACGCTTCCCATGCAGCTTTTCGCCTACCATGTCGCTGTGTTAAAAGGCACCGATGTGGATCAACCCAGAAATCTCGCGAAGAGCGTAACTGTGGAGTAAACGTGACCGCCATAAAGCCCGAAATAAAGGAGACCATAAAGGAGCGCTACAAGACCGCGTTCACCGCGGAAGGTTCCCTGCTGATGGTCCTGGCCATATTTGTAGGTCTCCTCAGCGGACTTGGCGCCGTGGGCTTTATATCGCTGATCCGCCTGTTAAAGGGCGGTTTCTGGTGGAACTGGGGCGACTACACCGGATACATTGCGGGAGATATCACAAGTATTCTCATACCCCTCCTGCCGGCGCTTGGCGGGCTCATGCTGGGGCCCATCTCCACTATATTCCCGAAAGAAGCCAAGGGCCACGGCGTTCCGGAGGTCATGGAAGCGGTTGTACTCAAGGGCGGTGTGCTCAAGATACGGACCGTCTTTATCAGAGCCATCGCCTCGGCTATCTGCATCGGTTCGGGAGGATCAGCGGGGCGGGAAGGCCCAATCGCGCAGATCGGAAGCGCAATAGGCTCCTTTGCCGGACAGATATTCAGGATGTCCGCGAACAACGTGAGGACACTCCTTGGGTGCGGGGCTGCCGGAGGGATCGCCGCAACTTTCAACGCTCCCATAGCGGGGTCACTTTTCGCCCTGGAGATCATCCTCGGTGACTGGAACGTGGCCACCTTCAGCCCTGTCATCATCTCCTCAGTTATCGCAACCACCATATCGCGGCATCTCCTGGGCAACGAACCCGCTTTTTCCGTTCCCCTCTACCAACTGGTGAACCCGGTGGAGATAGTTTTCTATATAATTCTGGGACTTATGGCAGGCCTGGCAGCCCTCCTGTTTATTCATGTGCTTGATTTCTCCGAGGAGTTCTTCGAGGAAAAAGTAACTATTCACCCGTGGCTGAAACCTGCCGTCGGCGGGCTCATCCTGGGTTCCATCGGCCTGGTCTTTCCCCAGATCTTCGGCAATGGTTACACATCCATGGGCGACGCGCTTATGGGCAGGATGGCCTTCGGTCTCATGCTGACACTCATATTCCTGAAGATACTGGCTACATCTCTTACGCTGGGCTCGGGAGGTTCCGGGGGAGTCTTCGCCCCGTCCCTGTATATAGGCGCCATGCTGGGAGGTGCGTTCGGTTCCATTGTGCACACCCTGTTTCCCACGATAACAGCCACAAAGGGGGCCTATGCCCTTGTGGGCATGGGGGCTACGGTGGCAGCAGCCGCCCACGCTCCCCTGACTAATATCCTGATCCTCTTCGAGCTGACGGGTGATTACCATATTATTCTGCCCATTATGGTGTCGTGCATCATGAGCCATCTGGTCATCCGCGGGCTGTCTCCCCATTCCATATACTCCATCAGGCTGCACAAGCGTGGAATCACCATTGAAGCCGGCCGTGAGGTAAACGTTCTCCAGTCCATAAAGGTGCGCGACGCCATGACCTCGGATGTAGAAGTGATACAGGAGGACATGCCCTTCAGGGAGATCACAAGGCACTTCACCCAGAGTAAATACTCCAACTTCCCCATTATCAACAGGGAGGGAGAGCTCACCGGCATCCTGTCCTTCCAGGATGTCCGGCAGCATGTTTTCGAAGCGGAACTTGAGAACCTCGTTGTGGCAAAGGACATCGCAACCACCCGTGTCACTTCAGTTACCCCTTCTGATAGCCTTAAGGACGCTCTTAACAAACTCGCATATCGAAGTGTCGAACAGCTCCCCGTCGTGGATTCCAGAGATCCGAAGAAGCTTGTTGGCATACTAACCAGGCGGGATATTATCACAGCCTACAACAAGGCTATCTTCAGATATGAAACAACGCACTGAGAAGGCTTTTTACCCCGACGACCTGAATCCCAACCAGGCAGAAGCGGTAACAACAGTCGAAGGTCCCCTCCTGATCCTTGCCGGCGCCGGCAGCGGAAAGACCAGGGTTATCACCTACCGGATCGCCTATCTTTTAGAGGAAATGGACGTGCCCCCCTACGCGATCCTGGCGGTCACTTTTACAAACAAGGCCGCGAGAGAGATGAGGGAGAGAGTGATCGGGCTCGTTGGAAAGCGGGGAAAGCCGGTTTGGATAACAACCTTCCACTCCGCCTGTGTCAGGATCCTGCGCCAGAACGCCGAAAAGCTGGGGGTTTCCCGTCATTTCACGATAGCCGACGACAACGATTCTCTCAAGATAATCAAGAACATTTTAAAGGAGATGGACCTTGACGAGAAGGTCCTGCCCGCCCGAAAGGCCGCTTACCTGATAAGCAGGGCAAAAAACGCCCTTACCGATCCTGACCAGATGGAGGAGATGGGTCTTGTCAGGCGCGATCCGATGATGGACAAGATCGTACGCGCGTACAGGAAATACGATGAGAAGCTCCACGCTTCACATGCCCTGGATTTCGACGATCTGCTTTTTTTTACATTCAGGCTTTTCGAGGAACATCCGGAGATCATAAAAAGCTACCAGGATCTGCTTCACTACATTCTTGTAGACGAGTATCAGGACACAAACCATGCCCAGTACCAGATCATACGCCATCTCTCCTCGAAACGAAGGAACCTGTGCGTTGTGGGTGATGACGACCAGAGTATTTACATGTGGAGAGGGGCGGACATCACCAATATCCTGTCTTTTGAAAAAGACTTCCCTGAAGCAAAGGTAGTCACCCTTTCGGAGAACTACAGATCCACAGGACACA
>QIFJ01000110.1 GCA_003229755.1 Pseudomonadota bacterium | reverse complement strand
ATAGACTTCTTATGCCGCAATCCCACTACCAGTATCAGGTCGATGCTGGACATCCTCAAGGAAATTGAAGAGGAATACCGGCGGTGATACCATAACTGTCAAGGGCTTTGATGTGGAAAAGTGGAGATTGGAAATTGGGGGAACCAGATAAGACGTTATTCTTGACACCCAGAGCCCACGCTGTTAGGTTCTGCCACACCGAAAAATAGAAGACTTTTTACGACCCTGACAATATTACCGACTTCAGGAGCATGACAATGATCACCAAGATGGACCTTGAAACCAAATGTATAAACACCATACGTATGCTTGCTGTGGATGGTGTTCAAAAAGCAAATTCAGGCCACCCTGGAATGCCAATGGGTGCCGCCCCCATGGCCTATACTCTATGGACTGAATTTCTGAGGCATAACCCGACGAATCCAGCGTGGCCTAACAGGGATCGATTCATCCTCTCTGCCGGCCATGGTTCCATGCTTCTATACTCCCTGCTTCACTTGACCGGATACGATCTGTCTCTGGACGACTTGAAAAATTTCCGCCAGTGGAACTCCAGAACACCGGGGCATCCGGAGAGCCGTATTACTCCAGGAGTTGAAACAACAACTGGCCCCCTGGGGCAGGGAATCTCTAACGCGGTGGGGATCACCATTGCCGAGGCTCACATTGCGGAGAAGTTCAACCGGCCCAGCTTTCCCATAATGGATCACTATACTTACGTGATAGTGGGGGACGGCGATCTGATGGAGGGCGTAAGCGCGGAAGCATCATCGTTGGCTGGTCATCTGGGCCTGGGAAAGTTGATCGTTCTTTATGACAACAACCACATCACTATTGAAGGTTCGACCGATCTGGCCTTTACGGAAGACGTAATGGCAAGGTACATCGCATACGACTGGCACGTACAGAAGGTAGAGAACGGCAACGACACTTCCGCGATCAGGGAGGCCATTGAGAACGCCCGTCAGGTCACCTCCCGGCCATCCATTATTTCCGTGAGAACTCATATCGCCTATGGGAGTCCGAACAAGCAGGATTCCGCCGGCGCTCACGGAGCGCCGCTGGGAGATGAAGAAGTGCTCCTCACCAAGAAGAACCTTGGGTGGCCGGTAGAGCCGGATTTTCATATCCCGGAAGACTCTCTGGCCGAGTTTCGGAAAGCCGTAAAGAGGGGCGAAGAATACGAGGGAGCGTGGTTTTCCCTCTTTACCGAGTATCAGGAGAAATACACCGACCTCGCCAAAGCCTGGAACACCATGTGGAAAGGTGAACTCCCGGACGGGTGGGAAGAGGCTCTTCCTGATCTTTCTTCCGAGACTCTGGCAACACGCGCTGCCTCCGGCAGGGCAATTAACGCTCTGTCACGAATAGTACCAAACCTCATAGGTGGATCGGCCGACCTGGCGCCTTCCACCAACACCCTGATCGATGGTGAAGGATCTTTTTCCCGGGAGGACCGGGCTGGCAGAAATCTGCACTTTGGAGTCCGTGAACATGCCATGGGAGCCATTGCCAACGGCATGGCCCTTCACGGCGCCCTTAGACCCTATGTGGCGACCTTTCTGATCTTCTCGGACTACATGCGCCCCACCCTGCGTCTGGCCAGCCTGGAACGCGCAAGGACGATCTTTGTTTTTACCCATGACAGTATCGGCCTGGGAGAAGACGGTCCAACTCACCAGCCCATAGAACAGATCCCCTCTTTGCGTGCGATCCCCGATCTTATAGACCTTCGCCCCGCCGACGCGGCTGAAACAGTTGAGGCCTGGAAAATCGCCATGAAGTCCGACTCTCCAGTCTTCCTTGCCTTGACCCGCCAGAAGCTGGAACCTCTCCACAGGGACGGCAGACCGCCGGCCAGTTCCATATCGAGGGGAGCCTATATTCTTGCTGAAAGCGGTTACGACCATCAGGCGGTCATTATGGCAAGCGGATCCGAGGTAGCAACCGCCCTGGCCGCCATGGAGCTCCTTCAGGAAAAGGGGATAGGCGTCAGGGTAGTGAACTTCGCCAGCTTCGAGCTTTTCGAACAGCAGGATGACGATTACAGGAACGAGGTCCTGCCTCCGGAAATTACCCTTCGAGTAGCCATCGAGGCAGCGGCATCCTTTGGATGGGAGCGTTATGTCGGCCTTAACGGTGCTGTGATCGGAGTAGACCGGTTCGGGGCTTCAGCGCCTGGAAATGTAAACTTCGAAAAGTTCGGGTTCACCGCTGAAAATATTGCTGCCACTGTTCAGAACCTGTTATCCAATACATAGGAGCACTTAAACTGGCCTGCCGCCATCGGGCATGCCCAAGGCGATACTGATGAGAGAGATCATTCAGTCGTATCTGGACGACCTGATCCCATTGAGGCGCGATCTGCACAAACACCCGGAGCTCGGATTCGAGGAAGCCAGGACTTCGGATAGCATAGCCGAACGGCTGGAAAGTTTCGGCCTGGCTGTGGAACGAGGACTCGGAAAAACTGGGCTTGTGGGAGTCCTGAAGAACGGTTCCTCCGAAAGATCCATAGCGCTCCGGGCGGACATGGACGCCCTTCCCATCCAGGAGGAGAATGATTTTGAGTACCGTTCGGAAAACGACGGGAAGATGCACGCTTGCGGCCACGACGGGCATGTGGTGATGCTTCTGGGGGCGGCCAGATACCTTGCCGAAACCAGGAATTTTTCCGGAACCGCCTACTTCATATTCCAGCCCGCGGAGGAAGGCGGCGCCGGCGCGAAAGCCATGATCGAGGACGGTCTGTTCAAAAAATTCCCCGCAAAGGCAGTCTTCGGGATGCACAACCGCTCAGGTCTGGAGGAGGGAAAGTTAGCCACCAGAATTGGGATAATCATGGCTGCTACCGACAACTTCGAGATCATCGTAAAGGGAAGGGGAACCCATGCGGCAATGCCCCACACCGGTATCGATCCTGTAATTACAGCCTCGCAGGTAGTGACCGCACTTCAGACTGTGGTCTCCCGGACTGTTAAACCCATCGACAACTCGGTAATATCGGTGACCTGTTTTCACACTGGAACAGCCTACAATGTGATCCCCGACAACGCCGTGTTGAAAGGGTGCATCAGGACTCAGACCCCGGAGGTCCGGGAGCAGGTTAGAACAGGTATCGACAGGGTGCTTTCGGGTATCTGCGCTGCCCACGGGGCCGAATACGAATTTACTTTCCTCCCTGGATACCCTGTAACCGTAAATACTGAAGAGGAAACTCAGACAGCTATTACGGCCGCTGTCCAGGTTGTGGGAGAGGAGAATGTGGATCAGGATACCCAGCCCCTCATGGCCTCGGAGGATTTTTCCTACTACCTTGAAAAGGTTCCCGGGAGCTACATATTCATCGGAAACGGAACTGCTGAGGGCGGGCCTGTGTCCCACAGGTCCGATTACGATTTCAACGACCATATAATACCGTTAGGTATTGAATACTGGGTGAGGCTGGTAGAGAACCAACTACGTTAGTGGAAATTAGAAATTGGATATTGGAAATTAGACACATGCCATAAAGTGATAATAATAGATTATCTTATTTTCAATGCTCTAATTTCGGTTTATCTCCAAATTAGTTGGTTCTTAATACATAATATCCAGGCCGGGGTTTTGGTGAATCACGAAGCGAAGCTAAAAGGGGGTTGCGAAGGCGAGTGATTACACCCAAAAACCCGGCCTTATGAATGAACTATAACAATATCCAACCAACAAATTGCGAGATGAACCCTGATTTCTAATGCTCTAATGTTCTAAACCCAATTTCTAATACTCCAATGATCTATTCACCGCATCACTATCCGGCCCGACCAACTCGCTGGAAAGTTCCGCGGCCCCAACGTCTGCACCCTCAACTTCCTCTGCAGTAGACCCGATGGAAATTGACAGGTCAGCATCAAACAGCTCGCCGTAGGCCGCCTCGGCGATATCCCTCACCAGGGCTGCGGCAAAAACACCAGACGCTGAAATCATGAGAAAGACAGCGATCACAATAAAGATCGTTAAATATTTTCTCATCTTAAACCATCGCCCAAAATATTAGATCGCCCTGTATACCGTGAGCGTATTCTATCATCTTTCCCAATTTACCCTGATTCTCTTCTGGCCTTCCTCATAGTTCATATCAAGTTCCCCCTGATAGGAGTTGTACAGGGCATCACCTATCCTCCTGGCTATGTGGATTCCGGTGGTTGTCACTACAGTACTGCCCTTCTCCTCCGAAATGTCCATGATCCTCTGAAGTGGGCGACTGCTTTTTTCCTTATCTTCAATATTCCTGATCAGGTTAGTGATCTCCTCTCGATTCTCCCTGAAAAATGAACCTTTGATCCTGATATAACCCGCCGGGTACCTGTCTTTTATCCTGCGGCACGCGGGACAAACAGTTTCTATCTCTCCTGTAACGATCGAGCCCCAAACCCACCGCCCTCCTTTATAGAGAGCATCGCATTCCGGGCAGAATGTGCCATCAAGGAATTTTACTCTGCTTCTGTACGTATCGTGACGTTCTTCCTTGATCAACTTATCTTTTCTGGCGTAACGGCGATTTACCATATCAGACCCCCATTTCTTCAACAAAGCGATACAGATTTAAACCAGCATCCATTTACCCGTTAACGGTATCCGATCACATTCATAATAAGATCAGGGTTTACTATTTAATTATACATGATACTTGAATCCCCTGCCCTCCCCTCGGGGTCAGAGTACTTTGTGGCTTTGGGGTCAGACCCCAAAAGTACATCCAAATCTCATGTAAGCCTTATGCTATAATACAATCTAAATATTTAGAAACTGGCGCCGGGTAAAGTATATATCTCCCATGTTTGAACCACTAATGTGAGTATGAGGTGCGGTCATGAATCCAGGCATTGTTATTGTCACAGGTTCCAACGGAACCATCGGCGAAGCCGTGATGCGACGATTTGCAGGGAAATTCGATCACGTTGTCGGCTTCGACCGTAAAGCTCCCGGTCCCCCTCCTCCAGATTGCGTATATATTCCAGTAGAGATCACGTCTGATGACAGTGTGCTAAACGGTCTTCGCGTCATTCGTGAACACCACGGGGACCAAGTCGCTTCGGTAGTTCACCTGGCTGCGTACTATGATTTCCTGGGCAAGCCGAGCCCAAGGTACGATGAGATCACTGTACAAGGCACGGCACGCCTTTTGCGAGGGCTCACAGAGGTGGGCCTGGCAGTCGAGCAGTTTATTTTCTCCAGCACCATGCTCGTTCACAAGCCAGGGGAGCCGGGATTGTTCATTACCGAGGACTGGCCCCTTGAACCAACCTGGGCATACCCCGAGTCAAAGGTCCGGACTGAGCAACTTATCCTGGCTGAACACGGCGACATTCCTGTTGTGCTGCTCCGTATCTCGGGTGTTTATGACGACCTCTGCAATTCGATACCGTTAGCGCACCAGATCCAGCGTATTTACGAACGTCAGTTCTCCGGGCATCTATATTCCGGCGAGACCGCTCACGGCCAGGCCTTCATGCACAACGATGATCTGGTAGATGCCATTGAACGTGTCGTAGAGCGTCGCGCCCAGCTGCCGCCGGAATTGGCGCTGCTGCTGGGAGAACCGGAGGCGCTTAGCTACGACGAGCTCCAGCATACCATTGCCAGGATCATCCACGGCCAGTCGTGGGAGACGCAAGAGGTCCCCGCGCCACTGGCCAGAGTTGGTGCATGGCTGCAGAACCTGCTCCCAGGCAAGAAACCGTTCATCAAGCCATGGATGGTCGACCGGGCAAACGACCACTATGCTCTGGATATTACCCGTGCGCGCACCCTGCTTGATTGGGAACCGCGACATTCCCTGCGTGGGACCCTGCCGAAAATGCTGGAAGTATTGAAACAGGACCCATCAGGCTGGTACCAGCAGAACAATCTCGACCTTCCAGCGGATCTCGAGCAATGAACGACAGGTTATGAGATCAGAGCACGAACACACCATGGAACACGGCGATCATGGCATGGATTCCATGGACAGCCATGGGAACATGACAGGGATGATGTTGAACATGCGCCGCAAATGGCTGTGGACTAACGCTACTATTGTGGGGCTCGGTTTCTGGCTGATCAGCAGTCCTTTTACCTTTGGTTACACGAAACCGGGAATGATATGGAGTGATGTAGTCAGCGGTATATTACTCGTATTGTTTGCCACCCTTGCCTTTTTCCCGCGATTTGATTTTTTGGGGCGGTGGAGTATCTCCCTGGTAGGGATATGGCTCCAGTTTGCTCCTCTCGTGTTCTGGACCACGAGTCCGGCTGCCTATGTGACCGACACCTTGATCGGGTCGTTCGCTATCGCGCTTTCAGTGCTGGTACCGTCCATGCCCGGCATGGCACATCATATGGAAATGGCCAAACTGGGCCCGGAAATCCCACCCGGCTGGAGTTATAATCCATCCTCATGGCACCAACGCGTACCGATGATCGTCATCGCGTTTGCCGGATGGTTGATATCCCGATATCTCGCCGCATTCCAGTTAGGCTTTATTCCCACGATCTGGGAACCGTTTTTCGGCCAGGGCACTGTGAATGTGTTGACCTCAGAGGTGTCACGGAAATTCCCGATCTCCGATGCCGGGCTCGGCTCAGCTGCATACACTCTGGAGATGCTCATGGCCTGGATGGGCGGCAAAACGCGCTGGCGATCTATGCCGTGGATGGTAACAGGTTTTTTCATCCTGGTTGTGCCCCTCGGAGTAACGAGTATTGTCCTGGTTATCCTGCAACCAGTGGTGGTGGGATATTGGTGTACGTTCTGTCTTTTGACCGCATTGATCATGCTTCTGATGATCCCGTTTACCCTGGACGAGCTCGTCGCGATGGGACAGTTTCTCAAGCAGAGTGTCCGAGAAGGCAATTCTCTTTGGCGGACATTCTGGGTCGGGGGCACTCTCAACGTGGAAAACAGGGATGAGAGAACTCCTGAATACGGAGCACCCGTAAGTCAATTGGCGTCGGCAATGGCCTGGGGAGTTTCCATGCCATGGACCCTGTCAGTCAGTGTCCTTTTAGGTGTCTGGCTCATGCTCGAACCTGCGCTCCTTGGCAGCACGGGCATGGCTGCAGACAGCAACTTTATTGTCGGCGCGCTTATTATAACCGTCACTGTGATAGTCATGGCCGAGATCGTAAGGACCGGTCGTTTCCTCAACGTTTTACTGGGTATCTGGGTCATCGCTTCTCCCTGGCTGCTTACGGGGGGGGCAACAACAACCAAACCGGTTAATATAACCGTTGGGATCCTGTTGATCCTTCTGAGCATTCCCCGGGGCATAGTTAAGGAAAAATACGGAGACTGGGACCGCCTGATCGTGTGATCCGGGGAGCACAAGAAGCACCTCCTGTTCAGGACAAAAAAACCAGAATACAACGTGGCTGATTGACCCGATTGCAGGTGGATGTGTTTTCCTGTACGAATCTTGACCTTAACCCTTGCCAGAGATACCGACGAAGACGAGTCCTTCTTTTTCCGTGTTTTCGATGCCTTGGGGCAGTCCTGCAAGTATGAAAAGGACATCTCCCATTTTCACCGGATGCTTCCCTTTCCCGTCCAGATAGTTTCCGAACCGTTCCATTACCACCCAGATGTGGTCTCCTTCGCGGACACATGGGGATGGATCCCCTTCAGGCACCAGGGTGTCACGCACCCTTCAATAAATCCATAATTTGACAACATCCGCTTATCCGGATATAAGCATGATCATGCGCAATACGCTCACTCTTTTTAAAGCACTTTCGGATGAAACCCGTCTTAGGATCATGGCGCTCCTCGTACACGGTGAACAATGCGTCTGCGACCTCATGGAGGTCATGGAGCTGCCCCAGTCCACGGTATCCCGTCATCTGGCCACCCTGCGTCAGGCGGGGTTGGTGGAGGATCGGCGTCAAGGCGTCTGGAACTACTACCTGCTCGCGGACAGTTCCGAGCCTGTTTGCAGAGAACTTTTCAGTATAGTATCCGACTGCCTGGGGCATCTTAAGCAGGTTCAGGCGGACCAGAAGAGACTAAAGTCACTACTAATGAATAAGAAACCAGGCGCCTGCGGGTGAGTGGGGGAGAACCTGACGCAGCGTCTATTACATTATTACCTGTTGATTCTGTGCCAGCGTATGGGAGCATTGATTTGATTTTCGCAGACGGATCTTCCGAATCTGCAGACAGGAGTTGGGTTTGAAAACAACAAAGGAAAGGCGTTTGAGTTTTCTCGATCGCTACCTGACCTTGTGGATATTCCTGGCCATGGCTTCGGGCGTGCTCATCGGGTACCTTGTCCCCGCAGCCAAAAAGCTGGTTAATTCTTTCCAGGTGGGAACCACCAACATCCCCATCGCTGTCGGGCTCATCCTCATGATGTATCCGCCCCTGGCCAAAGTACGATATGAGAAACTCAATGAAGTTTTCAGGAGCGGCAAGGTTCTGATGCTGTCTCTGGTCCAGAACTGGATAGTGGGCCCGGTCCTCATGTTCGGCCTTGCCATCACTTTCCTGTCCGGTCACCAGGAGTACATGGTGGGTGTCATCCTTATCGGCCTTTCCCGGTGCATAGCCATGGTTATCGTCTGGAACGACCTGGCCGCCGGGGACCGGGAATATTGTGCCGGCCTGGTGGCCTTTAACTCCATCTTTCAGATCATTTTCTTCTCCCTTTATGCCTGGCTGTTTATAACAGTGCTGCCCGGGTGGTTTGGTTTCAAAGGCCTGGCCGTGGACATCTCCATGACCCAGATCGCCCAGTCGGTCTTCATATATCTGGGGATACCGTTCATCGCCGGAATCCTGACCAGGTTCATCGGCCTGCGCCTTAAGGGTGAAGAGTGGTACCGGGAGAAGCTGCTGCCTAAACTGAGTCCCCTGACCTTCACATTCCTTCTCTTTACCATTGTGGTCATGTTCTCCCTCAAAGGGGATGTCATCATTCAGCTTCCCATGGATGTCTTGCGTATAGCCGTCCCGCTCGCTATCTATTTCATCGTTATGTTCCTTGTGTCTTTCTTCATGTCCTTCAAGGTGGGGGCCACATACGAACAATCCACCGCCCTGAGCTTTACGGCGGCGTCCAACAACTTCGATTGCCGTAGCCGTTGCTATCTTCGGTATCGATTCGGGACAGGCGTTCGCTGCGGTGATAGGCCCCCTGGTGGAAGTCCCGGTTCTCATCAGTCTGGTGAATGTGGCCGTATGGATCAAGGGTCGGTTCTTCCCATTCCAAACGGCTACGCCCACGGGGGTTTGCCATGTCAGCTGTGAACCGTAGTTCTGAATTGAATTCCTCCCCGGGGTCGGGAGATGAACCCCCAATTTTAACTTCGCCCATTGACTAGCAGGCCGGGTTGTGCTATTTATCCGCCGGGATTTTTCATCAGGTGGTGGAGTTCACCTTGATCGCTTTCGGGCCAATGACTCCTGTCTTTTTCAGACAGGAGTTTTTTTTGCGCCAACCCAGAGACGAGACATAAATGGCAATCAGTCTGGCTTTAATCATAATTGCGGGGCTATTAGCGGACGCTGCTTTCAGGCGAATGAGGATACCCGGCCTCGTGGGCATGCTGCTTG